>JAAUSV010000295.1 GCA_012032525.1 Leptolyngbyaceae cyanobacterium SL_7_1 | reverse complement strand
AGGAGTCTACATAGTCGGTGCCAATCGCCGCGTTGCCAGCGATCGTCAGCTTGGGATTATTGGTGGGTTGAAAGGGGTGAGACTGACTAGGGGTTTTGTGCCACTTTGGAGGGACAGGGCTTGTCTGGGCAGATCGATCACCACGGGATTGGCGGGATGGGTCAGGGTAATTTTTTCCTGTCCGCTCAAGTTGATGGCGAGAGCGCCCTGCATCGTCACCGCTTGGGCAAAGGTGACAGCTTGATTGAAATGGGGAGCCGTGCCGCTAATTTTGAAGTTATCGTTGCCCAGGGTGATTGCCTGTCGAACGGTGATGGTGTTGAATCGGGTGGGGCGATCGACCTGCAAGCCGCTATCGTCGAGGGTGAAATCACCAATGGTGACGGTGCCGTTGGGAATGGAGAGGTTTCCCGTTGCCAGGGTGACATTACCATTGATGGTTGTGCCCGTACTTCTAACACTGATGCGGTCTGTGTTAGCGGTTTTGAGGGTGAGATCCCCGGCGATCGTGGTGGTGCCTTTAACCGATAGCCCCCCTGCCTCAACAACAACACCCGTTTGAGCCGTCACCAGTCCTGAAATGCTGGCTCCGCCATTGTTTTGCACGGTGATGCCGCCCTTTTGTATGGCGATCGCTTGATCAAAGCTATAGCCGGGATTGTCTGGATTGGATACAACCAACACGGGCTTGCCGGGTTGGGGCTGAAGCTGCACAAAGGTGGGGCTACCGGATGTAGTCACCCGCATGCTGTTTTTAATGTCTAGCGCAGCTTGGGGTGAATCAATGCCAATGCCGACGTTGCCATCGGGCTGCACCTTGAGTAAGCTGGCTCCGATCGCGTCTTTGATCTGCAACAGGGCGATCGACGGCTCAGCTACCAAGGCGCGAATCTCGAATTTGGCAACCGGATCAAAGGTATTTACCCCGATGTTTCCGGCGGCGTTGAGGAAAAACTGTGGCACCGTGGCGGTGTTGGTTTCAAAGCGAATCGTCGGCTGCTGATATTGGAACGTAGCGACTTGGTCTTCTGGAGGCAAGGTATCCAGCGGGGAACTCAGGGTGACTCTCAACACACCTGCCCGGCTGGCATCTGAAACGAAGCTGGTTTTCCCTGCGATCGAGAGGGTGTATCCCTTAAAAATCTGGGCGTCGGTCTCGGTAATCTCTAGCCGTTGGGGATTGTCACCAATTAGTTTAATTTTTCCAGTTGCCGATTGCGGTTCATCGCCGCGTACGTGCAATCGCGCCTCTGGTTGGGTGCCGATGCCGGAGGCATTGCCCCGATCGATCAGGGGCAGGAACTTGGTCCGCAGGTCAGATTGCGTCCAGTTGCGATCGTCATTTTCGATTGCAGAACTGAAGGTGATGGTGCTGTCGCCATTGGCAGGGGCATGGGTCTTGACCACCGCCAAAATGCCATAGCGATGTTGAATACCGAGGGGGGGTTGGGCGATCGGTTTACCCAAGAGCTGCTTTCCTTGGGGGAGATCCCGTGCCCAGGCGATCGGTTGGTCTGCCCGTGCCGAAATTAGCCAATAATCCCCGGTTTGAAACGGGACGCCACTGTCTGCGCCAAACTGAATTTGGATGCCGCGCTCTAACAACTGCCAGTTAAAATTTGTGCCCTGTTGACCCTCCCAGCGGCGAACTTTAAATTTTTCTTGCTCTGCGGAGAGTTGGGTAATTTTGGGTAGGGCGGTGCCCTGAATCTGGCTAGGATCGAGTAACAACAAGTTGGGTGGTTTAACATCTCGAATTTGCACTAAGATGCCGGGTTGGTTGTCGAGTTCTTGGGCTTCGCTGATAATTTCCACCCAGGGGTTTTGCTGCGATCGCGTTCCATTTGACTGGGAAGAAGATTGCCCAAACAGCTTGTATTCGTCTTGAATTGAGCCTTTGAGATAGACCACATCCCCTTCGATTTTGGCAATGGCACTAACAATGCTGCCGTTATCTCGTGACCACTTAAACGTGGCTTGGTCGATCGCCCCACCCTGGTGAATTTCCACCCGATATAGTCGGTTGTCTCCCCCTTGATAGGTGCCAGCGCGATCGATGGCGCTGGTGGGATCGATGGCGCTACTGGCGGTCATTGAAACCGAGCGACGACTCAAGGTTTGCCAAGGGGACAATGTTTCCAACGCAGAAAGGGCTGGTTTTTTTCTAAAAAGTTGTTTTTCAGAGTCAAAATCAATTCCGTTAGAGGGGCGATTAGCAGGGCTATGGGTCTGCTCACTCGGTTGGTTTAAAGTCTGCGTCAGGTCTAAGAGTTTAACTTGGGCGATCGTTTGCAGCCGGGTAGTGGTGTCGAGTCCATTTAGTGCCACCTCCTGGAGATCGCGATCGTCCAACGCCGTTACATGGCGTTGCCACACATCTAAATAGACTAGATAAATGGCATCGGGCGATAACGAGGGGCGGTGGCGGTAGTTCGCTTGGGTGGTATAGGTGGTTAGACGGCGCAGTTTGATCGATTGCCCGGCGGGGGGTTCAGCGATCGCGTCTTCTAGATCGAGGGTAAAATCCGTTGGGTTGACCGCAGCGATTCTGTTGAGCTTAATCGAGGTAACGGTGCCCTGCGGCACTTCGACTTCAACCCACTGACCCGTTGCCAATAATTGTCCATCCAGTCGGGCAGCGGGAATTTGCACCTGCGTGGGCGATCGCCACTCCACGGGCACCGCCGTCCCGCGATTGAGTTCACACAACATCCCATCAATATAAAACCGTCCCTCGGTAATCAGCAGATCGAAGCAGGATTGGGTTGACTCAACGGCGATCGATTCACCGACGATCGCAGGCAGAATTTGGTAGCCGCCCTGGGTCTGGGACGTACCCGCTGCCGCCCCAATCATGTCCCGCGCCTGCACTTGATTGAGGTAATTGAGAATGCTCATCTGCTCATTCCAGTCCGCATCAAGCTGCAACCGCCCCTGCTGCATCAAGACGCTGCTGTAGTGTTTTTGGGGTTGGAATGTGAACCGAGTAAAATCGCCTTTCATAATCTTTTCCTTACGGTAAACGCGCTGCGTGAAGTCGTTATAGTGGGGTCTCTAGCTCGCCTGACACCGGATTGAGTGAATAGGAACTGTAGAGAATATCTGCCTGTAATCCAAAGCGGAGATATTCTTTTAAGCTGGCTTGCAGATTGGCTTCGCGCTGGGGCTGCTTTAGAAAATTGAACACCCCCATTTCAGAGCCATCCTCGGTGCCCGTGCGAATTGCCGTTGGGCAGAGGCTGCTGAGTTGGGCATAGGTGGGTTCACCATAGCGTTCTGAGGTAAAGCGGGGTTGCATCTGGTTAATCAGCAGCAAGGTGGCGGCAATCCCTGGAATACCCGTGTTGATGGCGCTCCAGCGATCGCCCCGTTGCACCTGGATCGAGCGATCGCCCCCCTCGCTCTCTGTTACCTGAGTGGCTGTCGGCGGACTGCGATATACACTGCCCAAGTGGGTTCCGGCAAATAGTATTGGCACCGGAGCAGGCTGGATGGCAAAGGCAGCAATTTTGGTTTGGGTAAGGGTGGCGATCGCCTGCCAGGTTTTGCCGTTGCTAGTGGAACGGTAGATCGTGCCATCCGCCGTACCCGCCAGCAGGGTGACGCGCTGGAAACCCGTCTCTGGTAGCAGATCGGGGGTCGAAGGCATCGTTGAGGCTGAGCTGTTGGGTGGCATTGTCGAGGGCATTGTCGAGGGCATTGTCGGGGGCATTATCAATGGCTGTAATCACGCGGGTTTGTCCATTGACCGTCAGGCTGTCGCCCTCCTGAAGTTCGGCTTGAAACTGCGTTGCTTGTCCAGTGACGCGGCGATGGCAACTAGAAATTGTGCCAGTGCCCGCTTGGGTGAAGCTCAGGAGCGCGGTGATGGTGGAGTGTGCTAAACCCCGATTCATTGCTGTCCACCGATCGCCGCCATCGCTCGATCGAAACACCCCGCCCCCCAGCGTGCCGACAAACAGGTCATGGTTGAGTGGATTGATGGCAAAGCTAGTGATGGTTGGTGCGGTCAATCCCGTCTGGCGAATTTCAGGATCAATCGGGTCGCCGCCCGTCCATGTCAGTCCGCCATCCTGGGAACGAAACACGCCACTGCCATCGGTGCCAGCCCATAGCGTGGTCGTGTCATAGGCGATCGCCTGCACATTCAACTGGGTCAATCCCTGATTCATCGCCTCCCAGTGCACCCCATGATCGTTGGAGCGAAATACGCCATTGCCCGCCGTCGCCGCCAAAACAAACCGTTCCCCCGCCTGTTCTACCTGAATCAGCACGTTGATTCGCGTGTTGAGGATGGCAGTTGCCCCGGTTCGATCAATGGGGATGGCGCTCCAACTCGATCGCCGCAGCACAAATGACTGGTGAATCCGATCGCGCTCCATCGCCCGATCGATTCTTAAAACCGTGTCCGACTCGATCGCCGTCACCGTGCGAGTTTCCACCACCGCACCACTGGCATCTAGCAGCAAGACTTCATCCCCCACCGCGACCGCTTGCCGAAAGCGAGTCTGACACCCGATCAGGAGGGTGCGATCGCGGCTGCTGCTGATTGTGCTGTCATCGGCGATCGGGGTGGATGAGTCCGCTGCCGCCATCACGTAGGTCTGATTAAACACGTCCTGGTCAATGGCGCGGCTGAGGGTTAGTTGGCTCTCGGAGGTGACGCTGGCAATGGGATAGGATTGGTTGGCGATCGTCAACCTGCCACCGACCAAGGCGTCGGTAAACGAGGTGCCGCAGCCAATCACCTGGAAGCTACCGTCCGTCTCGGCACCCATGCCACTGAGGCTGCCCCTACCCGGTTTGAGGGTGGGGCGAGAGCGCCAGAGTTTGCCATCGGCGGTGCCAGCCAACAGGGTATCGATCGCAAAGGGAGTATCGGGCGGCAGATCGATCGAGAGCGGGGCACCAAGCCACAGATCGGTGTCGGAATTGATCTGAAGCACCAGCAACGCCTGTCCGAGGGCAAACAGGGTGTCCCCTGGCTGTAGCTCTTGGGTAAAGCGCGTTTGACTGCCCGTGAGTTGGCGAGAACCGCGATCGCCCGCCACCCGCCCCGCCCCAGGAGCCGCGATCGCCAACAGTGCCGTCACATTCAGCGCATCGAGTCCCGTCGGCAGGGGCACCCACTGGTGGCTGGCTTCGAGGAATCGCAGCACTCCGGTGGGGGTGCCTGCCCAGACTTGGTGGGTGATGGGGTGAACGGCAAAGGTGGCGATCGCACCGGGGGTGTGCCCACCTGCTCAGCCAGTTGTAGATCCGGTTGGCAGCGATAGCGGCGGGGAGTGTGTGACCCAATGGGCACATAGCAAAACCGCAGACAGCCGATTTGCTGACGAGCCACCGTGACTGGTTCGACAAAAATGCTGGCATCGGCGTCTAGGGAATGGGCGTGCACTGCCCCCAACAGGGTGGAGGTTTGCAGGGCGACATCTGTTCCGATCGCCTGCACATCCGCATCAATGATGCTGTCGCGAATGCTGAGAGTGGGAACGGTATCGGCAAGGGTGATGGCACCGCAGATGCTGCGCACCACGTGGATCGTCAGCAAGGCATTGTCTTCATCGAGATTGATCGGGGCAGCAGGAGGTTGGCAGATCGCCCAGCCCGTTTGGTTGTCTTCACCTTGGCTATCTTCATCTTGGACATCTTCATCCTCGTCCGTCTCTCGGTCGGGGGACAGTACGATCGCCGCCAGACATAGTGCAGCCCTTCCACCAAGGTCAGGAGTTGCTGTTGGAGGATCTGGGTCATCTGCCCAATTCGTTCTAGGGTGGTTAAGCCCTTGTCCGCCAGTCCCACCCGCAGCAGGCGGCGCAGCAGCGTCAGGCTGTAGAGCACCAGGGTAAGCAGCGTCACATCATCCCGATGGTGATCAACCAACTCGTATTCGGCTTTTTGGGCAACCAACCCTCCAGCAGCGGGCACCAGAGTGGCATGGTGAATTTGCAGTCGTTGCAGATTTCCCGGCAGCACCGTCAATTGCCCATCGAGCAGCAGTCCTTCTAGGAAAAAGTCGCCGCCATTCTCGGTTTGGGGCGTTGCCATGCCGCGCAGAGCCAGGTTGCCCAGCAGGTGGGGGCGATCGCCATTGCTTGCCACTAGATACAGCCGCTTTTCCGCCGGGATTTGCAGGGCAAGATGGCGGCAAAAGGTGCGATTGCCCTGAAGTTCGATGATGGTGCGATCGGTGTCGGGGACACTGTCGAGCTTGCCCGTTTCCGCTGGCTGGCTGGGGGCGATAAACAGCAGCATCGTCGGTGGTGGGTTGTCTGGCAGGGTCAATGCCGTCACCCGATCGAGCTGAATTCTCCGCCCCTCCCGGTTGACAGCAAAGGCGTTGGCACTCGGCGACAGGCTGGAGGGTGGTCCTGCCCGAACTGGCAAGTATCGAC
>JAAUSV010000294.1 GCA_012032525.1 Leptolyngbyaceae cyanobacterium SL_7_1 | reverse complement strand
TAACTGTTTCTGGAGGCGCGGCGGAGCCGCGCCCTCCAGAAACAGTTATGGGTTCTAATTTTGTAAGGGTACTAACACTGTTTTACAACATGAACCGGAGCAACAACCCCGTCATCGTTCCCAGGAAATTGAGGAAATTGCCACCGCCGCCCCTGGGACGATTGCCAGTGCGATCGCTTCCTGTGCCGCTTCCGCCCCCTCACCAAACTGTACGGCTAGTCGAAAGCCCTCCTCGTTTTCCTGGGTGATATAGAGTTGCTCTGCTTGGCGGGCATCTACCAACGCTCCGTTGATGTCTTGTAGACGAAATCGCGCCACTCCACGGGCAAGAATTGCATGGGCAAATTCGGGCTTGAGAGTGATTGCCTGGTTGTAGTAGTTGATCGCCCCCCTAAAATTCCCCCGCTGAATTTCCTCCATGCCCCACAGGTAATATTGCTCTGGTGTGGCGATTTCTGTGTCTACCCCGATCGCCCCCAACATGCCTGCCCCTTCTAATACCGTCCCTTCTAAATTGGCATCGGTTAGATAGGCTTCCCGTAGATCAGCTCCCGCCAAGTTTGCCCCTGCTAAATTTGCCCCGGTTAAATTTGCCCCAAACAACACCGCCCCCGTCAAATTCGCACCACTCAAATTGGCATTGGCAAGGTTGGCGCGGGTAAGGTTTGCCTGACTCAGATCGGCTCCCGTTAGATCGGCTCCTCTCAGTTCTGCCATGACCAGCCCGCTGCGGCTGAGGTCACACTGGGAACATTGCCGAGTCCCTAAGAGTTGTTGGACGTGAACCAGATTTTCAGCGATCGCGGGGGCACTGAACCCCAAAACAGACGCAAGGGCAAGGGTGGAAACAAGGGAGCGCTTCATGGATTTCGGGTGTAAAGTATGAACCGGGATAGTTCAAAAGTGTACTCAACTTTCTTTGGATTGGACGATTTATTTGTAAAGAAATTCGTTGCCAGCCTCGCCAATCCCTGCCATTGTTAATCTGGGTTATTTAGAAGTGGCTAGCAACGCTCGGCTCAAACGGTAGCTCAGCGATTCTCTGTAGAATTGGAACCATGTTATCTGTACAGGATTTCCTTTCCATTCCACTCCGCCTCCCCCAGCGGCAACGCCAGATTGTCATGGCGGTGCTTGGATTGGCGATCGCCCTCCTTCTGGGCTTGAGTTCGGTTGAAGCCGGAGTTGCTACCCCCACGGCTACCCCAACTGGGCAACCCGGAATCCCCATTACCCTGCCTCAAATCAACGTCAGCCCTCGTGAAGAAAACAGTGTGGCTCGCCAAGTGGTGTGGTTGGATGGACGGCGGTTGTTTGCGATCGCTGTTCCAGCGGTAGGAAACACCGCCAACTCCGCCAAGCCCAACACCAATGCTGCCCGCGCCAGAGTCATTCAACGGCGCTTAGAAGAGCTGGTAAGGAGCGATTTTGACCCGGCAAATCTCCAAGTTACCTACAAAATTGCCAACCAACAGCCCGTTATTTTTGTCAACCCAGACCGCACTGACCCAGCCCGTGACACCGAGTTGATGACCGTCACTACCCTGGATGCCCAAATCAATGGCATGACTCCTGAAACCTGGGCAGGCGAACTTGACCCCATCATCGAAGCGGCTCTGATTCGCGCCAAACAAGAGCGGCAATCGTCGGCATTGCAGCGAAATGGAGTGATCGCCCTGGCGATTTTTCTGGGGGTCTTGTCGGTCAGTTTGATCCTACATCGGTTGCAGGGTGGGCTACGCCAAGAGCGGCAAACCCTGATTACCCAAGCACAGGATCTGAGTGCCGACCCCACCACCCAACCCAACCCCGGCACCACCCAACTGCTACAGCGCCAATCCACCAATCGCCAACAACGCCGCCTAAATGAGGTGAAGCGATGGTTGATGTTTTTTGGACAGTTGGGTCTATGGGGATTGGGATTGTTTACGATCGCCGGACTATTCCCCTACACTCGCGCAGTCCAGCCCTTTACCTTGCGGTGGTTGCAGGTTCCCCTACGGCTGATTGGGATTACCGTCGCCACCTACCTACTGATCCGATTAAGCGAGGTGATCATCGATCGGGTGATTTGGACACTCAAGGACAGTGCCACCCTCGCCCCAGAAACTTCGCAGCGAGTCGCTCTGCGATTTTCCACCTTTGCACGGGTGGGGAAAAGCGTGGTGGTGTTGCTGGTGGTGGGGGCAGCGGTGATTTCTGCGCTCTACACAATCGGGGTACAGGTGGCTCCCTTGTTAGCCGGGGCAGGCATCATCGGTTTGGCAGTGTCTTTTGCTGCCCAAAGTGTGATCAAGGATATGATCAATGGCTTTTTGATCTTGCTGGAGGATCAGTACGGCGTGGGCGATGTAATTGTGATCGACGCCGTATCGGGGTTAGTGGAAAATATGAATCTACGGATTACCCAGTTGCGCAACGAAGAGGGTCGGCTAATCACGATTCCCAACAGTTCCATCACTGTGGTGCAAAATCTATCGAAGGAATGGTCACGGGTCGATCTAGCCGTGAATGTGGCCTATCAAGCCGATATCGATGAAGCGCTGAGCGTGATCAACCAAGTCGCCCAGGATATGAGCCACGATCGCCCTTGGAAACAATTAATTTTGGAACCACCGCTGTTGTTGGGAGTCGATCGGCTGGATCACACCGGAGCTACGGTGCGCCTGTGGATCAAAACCCAACCGCTAAAACAGTGGGAGGTGGCACGGGAGTATCGGCGGCGGTTAAAACTTGCCTTCGATCGAGCCGACATTCCCATTGGTGTGCCGCAGCAGTCACTCTGGCTCAGCAGTTCTCCAGAGGAGCTAGAAGAGTTACCTGCGCCGCTCGCCCAATCGGTGAGTAAACTGACGGGCGATCCAAATACGACGCCGGAGCGTTGAGACAGTCACTCTACCGTCGCCGCACCTTGCTCACCATCTTGCGCGACAGGCGCAGATTTAGATCAACGTCCTCTGCCCAATCTTGCAGAATCCGGTAAAATGCCTGTCGATCCTCCGTTTGCAGCACCGCGGTCTGGTCTGCCGTTTCAATCACGTAGGGATAGCCACTGCCGACGACCACCTCCCCCCGCACCCAATCCACCACCCGATCGACCAACCCCGCCTCCTGCATCCACACCGGAATTTCTAATCGGGCGGGGTAGCCTTCGCGGGTGGTTTTTAGATAGGTGAAGGCAATTTGATCACGCTGTTCCTCATAGTTCTCTAGAATGCCAGTGCGATCGCAGCGAAACAGTGGCGTCCGATCGCCCCATTCCATTACCTTATTGACCAACCCGGCATCGCTGACGATCGGCGACTCTGGCAGCTTGAATAGGGTTTGGAGCATCGTCACCAAATCCCGCGCCCGCGAGGTATCGACGTAGCCCACCAGTGGCACTCGGCAGGTTTGGCTGGTGCGCAGTAGGGTCAGGAGGCAATGCACATAGCCCAGCTTCAGGTCGCGATCGAAGGCATCGGCAAACGTGCCCACCAAAGAGCCATCAAAAAACACCAGACAATCCTCCCGATTGGCATGCTCCTCCATGTATTGCACCAACCGATCGATCTCCATCTGAAAGCGGCGAAAATTCACCTGGCGATCGCCAAAATCACCGTTTTCCCCCACCTTCAGATCCGAAGGCGTCATGATATCCAGCGCAATATCTTTCTCATAATCTCCGGCGGGCAGGTGGGGGTTCTCGAACCAGCCAATTTGGACAAGGGCAATCGGGACGGACAAATCCTTACTGGGATAGATTTGGGAACCGTCTACGGCGAAGGTGCTGATGCCCGTCAGGCGATCGCGCACCCATGCCAAGCTTTGCTCCCGACTCTGCCACGTCAGGTTAAACGGAATCACCCCATCAGGAGCTTTGCTCAGGGGTTCTAGGGGAAAGGCAGCGAGTCGATCGGGTTGGTCTGCCAATCGCTCAGCCAATTCCTCATCCGACAGATTCAGCAGAGTGACCCACGCCTCTCGATATTGCTGCAAGTCCCGCAGGATTTCACGGTTGTAGAGGGTAAAGTCTTGCCGTTTGAGATTGAGGAGTTCGCGGATTTGGGAAGGCTTGAGAGTCATAGCAGTTCAGACAGATCGAACAACACAGCAATTATTCACTTATTCTTACAAGGATTAAGCAGAGAAGTGAGCGGCTTAGGGGAGATTTTTGCCATCCTCTGAAAATCAAAAACAGCATCAGAAACCTCTGATGCTGCGAATTTTAAAGCTGAATCATAGCGATTTAATAAGAAATCATAGAATTTCCTACTTTCCAGACATGCCTACAGCGCTAGTTGACTGTAGAACGGCGACGGACAATCAGGAATGTGCCTACAACGGATAAGGCAGCGATCGCCATTGGTTCTGGCACTGTCTCAACGGGAGGTGGGGTCGTGAGCCGTCCAACCAAAGCGGCACGATTGGCGGCGTTTTCCTCAGTGATAAATTCTGAAACCACGCTTGTGCTTCCCGATTCTACAAAGCCAACCAACTGCAAGGTATATTCTTGAGTGCCAATCAAGAAGCTACTGCTGGTAAAGCCAGTTCCAAAGGTAATCCTGTCATCACACGCTGTGGTGCTTTGTTGAAATGCAGGACACCCCCCGATCGTGTTAGTGGTTTCCTCATTGGTGAATGTGTAGGTAAATGCCTGCACGGTTCCTCCAAAATCTAGACTGACATTCAGATCAGCCGAGGTGACAGAAGGCGGAAACACTGGAAAGTTGAAATGAGTAAACTCACCCAAACTAAAATCAATTTCGGTGTCGATCGCCAACGGGGTAGAAGATGCGGTGAAATCAAATCCGCTTTTGTCCCCCTCTGTCGTCCCCCAACGAATCTGATCCGTTCCCACTCCAGTCAAGGTGCCACCACCATCGACGCTGCCGTCGGTTAGGACAACATTATTCCAACTGCCTGTAATCGAGGTTGCAGTCAGGGTAGCTGCCAAGGCAGCTACTCCAGGAATGAGCGTAACCGCCGTTAGGATGGATGCCACCCCAACTCCATGAAACAGGACTCGCTTCATAGACGTTTTCCTCTACAGATGAATGATTTGACGATCGCTCAGTAGAACTTGCCCAATGCAGCTAATCATTGCTTAGCGATGGGTCGTTGGCATAGGGCTTTTCCATCAATTTCGCCATATCTTGATGAAGACACCACAGATCTTTATGAAATTTTTACGGTTGAAGTTTATTGTTGGTGGGTTCTCTAGCGGCTTTAATCCTGAGCGATCGACTTTTGTTCTAGATTAATTGTTGAAATGGGGGTGCAAAATGCCAGTAAGGAGACTTATTCAGATGGAGCTGTGGCAATCGTGCGCAATTTATCGCTCACCCGCCGCAGGACGCCATTGATAAATCGATGTCCTTCATCCCCGCTGTAACGCTTGGAAAGCTCGACTGCTTCGTTAATTGCCACCCGATCGGGAACCCCCAAATACAGCATTTCCGTCACCGCAATCCGCAAAATATCGCGATCGATCCGGGCGAGGCGATGTAGTTGCCAATCGACCATGGATTGATTGAGTAATGGATCAACTTCGTCTTGGTGGGTGCGGACACTGTTGAGCAGAGAGAGCACGTAGTCTCGCACGTCCTGCTGATTGGAGAGCTGGATGAGTTCGGGCAACTCTAGGGCAGTGCCCAAGCGATTGATGGCTGCTTGAGTTAAGCCGATGGCATCTTGCACCATGGCTTTGGCGCTGTTGAGGTCGGTGGCGCGGGTTTCGCTGGAAAGGAGGCGATCGCTGCCCCGCTCAATTTCAGCCCCTGCCGTTTCTAGGGTATCTTGCACTTCGTTTGTCAGCATGCGCACAGCCGCCAAGAGAATCGCCTGTAACTGCTGCGTTTCCAAGCGTTCTTTGCTGGTAGGAAGTTGACCAATGCTCAAGAGAGCGAGTTCACGGGCGATGCGACGAGCTTGCATAGGGCGGTTGCCAGGTGTAATCAGCCTTGGCTATCCTAACAAGCTTCGGGCTAGGCTGACAATTTAACAAGCAATCTGCTAAACTCATTGCCCTTGGGAGGTAAGTGTAGAAAAATTTACTGCTCAAGACCATCCTGAGAAGTAACTCTGTACCATGCAATAGTGTTTGATGCTGTATTACCGACATCTAACTTGATCGAATGCGTTAAATTTATCGGGAAACCGCAACAACCGATGGAAAAGAATGGATAACTGCGCTGCGTCGCGTCCATTCCTGAAGCAGCGTTTTCCCAGACGAACGAGGAGATATTGTGAGAGTTCATTGGTTACTCCCCAGCGCGATCGCCACCCTGACAAGCTTGATGCTGTCTGCCCCAGCCCAAGCCACTCGCTTGCAATCTTGGCGCTTTGATGTCAATCAAAATCGGCTAGTGTTCACTACCGATGACAGTGTGCAGCCGCGAGCACAACTGCTAAGCAATCCCAC
>JAAUSV010000293.1 GCA_012032525.1 Leptolyngbyaceae cyanobacterium SL_7_1 | reverse complement strand
AGCATTAGACACCCCCTGAAGCGGGCTGCTTCCCTGCCAGTGCTTTTGCCGATCGAACAGGATAATCGGGATTGCCCAATTCTTTCCGTCGATTCCAGACAATCGCCGCTTGATTAGCGTCTTGGGCAACGGTCAAGCCAGTGCGCCTGCCGATTATGCAGGGATTCAAATGGTGTTTGGCGCAGGAGACCTGTACCCCAACCCAGAAACTCCTACCCCACCCGCTCCTCTGCGGGAGGCTGATTTACAACCGCTCGTCGAGGCACTGACGGCGTTGAACATTCCAGCCGACAATATTGAGGTTTACCTGAGTGCGTCTCCAGGATTTCCCCCGGAAACCGCCGTGTCTCCTCGGTTGCAAGTGCAACTCGATAACCCCACCCACAGCAGCATTCAGCGGGTGATCGAGGCAGTTCGTCAACTCGACCAGGAAAACGATCGCTTCAACCTGCAACAATTTGGGGTGTGGTATAGCCTCAATGATTGCCGTCCCCTAGAGGAAGCTGCCCGTCGTAGTGCGATCGAAGACGTGCAGATCAAGAGCCAATCGATCGCCGCTGCCGCTGGGATGGAATTGGGAGAATTAGTGGCTCTGTCGGGTGGGGATGTCTATCCGCCTCTATATGGCGGGTATGCTTGCCCGGCTTCTCCTACGTCCTACATCGATCCCTACAGCGTTCCGCCTCCCTATACGCCCTTCGTTCCAGTAGAAGTGCGGCTGACGGGCACGGTGACAGCGGTATACGAAATGATGGATTAAGGGCAATTTCATAGGGTAGAACAACAGTAGGGCATGGCAATGCCATGTCCCTACAATAGCTGCCTCCTAATCGAGCGATCGCACTGGCACTTCCTCCGATCGCACAAAGTCTGGCGGTTGACTAGTGGGTAACTGCAATTGCAGCGTCAACGCAGGGCGCAGTGCTTCCCACTGCGCTGGGTCGAGGGTGGGCAGGGCAATGATTTGGGGAGTGTCGTCTAGCTCGATCGATTCCTCCGTCAACAGATGCAACAATACCTCGGAAATCGCCAGCTCGGCGTCGGTGGGGTCGAGGGTTTGGATGTCGATTAAGAGGGTCAGGCGATCGCGGGCTGGGTCAGTCAGCGCCGTCCGCAGAATTTTCAGCAGATCTGCAAATAGGGCTACTCCAGGTTGTTGCCAGTCGGGAAATACGACCCAGTTCACCGCAGTCAGATTCAGCCCGTTTAGCCGTTGGGTCTGGCACTGGGTCAGCCAATCTCGCAGGGGAGCCAGGGTTGTGTGGCGATCGGGCGTTTCCCCAGATAATGTCTCAGACAATCGGGTTGCCAACCGCTGCAAGCATTCCCAGAGATGGATTTGCCCAGGGGGATCGAGTTGGGCGATCGCCTCGGTTGCCTGCCCGACCCATTGCTCAATCAGGCGTTGGTTGAGCCATTCTGCGTTGCTAGGATGCGTTGGAGCGGCGATCGCCCACTCCAAATAGTCGCCCAGCAACCAAGCGGGAATATCGGCTAACACCATGGGGGGAGACACCGAGGCAGGATCGCTGTAGAGCATCACCACCAATAGATGTTGGATGCCTCCCGGAATGGCAAACCCTTCGGTAATGTAGGCGATCGCCGCTCGTTGCAACGCCTGTTCTGCCATCGTTAGCGGCTGCTGTCTCAAGCCACTGCCCAATAGCAACCGATGGGCGTTTCCTAGGGGACTGAGCAAGGCGGCTGGCAACTCATCCGCCAGTGATGCCAGCCAATAGTCTGCCAACTGTTGCCGCAGTCGGCGCAGTTGTCCCATTGCCAGGGCTGCTTCTGGGTTCTGGTGGCACTCCTGAATCAGGGCTTGCAACTGATCGATCGCCGCCAGCCCCAAGACCTCCATCAGTTCTGTAGGTTGCGGTGGCTCAGGCGCGATATCCGGTGGTGTGGTCGTTGGGAGTTCTGTCTCCGTTGCGGGTTCGGGGACGATAGGTTGGGCGATAACTGGCTCTGGAGTGCTCGTTGGCTCGATCGCCCTGCGTTTCAAATAGCCATTGGGATTCCAGGTGACGTTGTAGCCAAAGAAGTCGCAGTAATGGGCGTCGATCTCGTATTCAGCGGCATGGGTGGTGAGGAATTCCTTAAGGGCTGGTTGAGCGGCGATCGCCCCTTCCACCACTAAATACTCGCCCGCTTGCAGGAGGGAATGGACGTGCTCCAACGCGGCTGTGTCGGTTGGATCTGTCACAATCGTCAGCAAGGGACGATCGATCGGATTCGGTGGTGAACCTGTCTTCAAATCAACCGAATAGACCTGTCCCTCAATCCCCATCGTATTTAGTAAATCCGTCAACCATAGGGTGGTTCCCTGATCCGTTGCCCCGATGTGTAGAATCGTGCGGGGTTTGACGTCCCACAGCAGTAGGGGGTAGATTGCCAGATCGAAGGGGTTTTTGTGGAAGGGAATTCCCCGGTAGGTGTAGGCTTGCGACGCTTGTTGGAGGGTCGCTAGAGTTGCTTGAGGTAGGGCAGAGTGCCACGATCGCTCTAAGGGGGTGGAAGGTGGTGCGGGCGGATCAACAGCGGCTTCTACCTGGGGTTCTACCTTAGATTCTACCGAGGGCACCGTCACGGGAGGAACCGATGGAGCCGCAGCCGCTGCGGCGGAAAGCTGGCTAACCGGATAGTAGGTCAGATGATTGGGTAGCACCCAGTGCACCCTTGGATCAGGTTGGTGCTGCACGGGTTCCACTGCCCCCCGCCATGCCACCCCCATCACCTGCATGGTCTGGTAGATCAGCGTTTGCCATCCCCGTTGGCGCAAATAGTCCAATCCCTGGGTGACTTCGGGGGAGGCGAGGTCATGGAATAGGATCATGGCATCGGCTTCGGCAAGGGGTTCGCAGGCGATCGCATCCTGCAAGGGAGCCGGAGCATCGTGGTTGCCATCGATAAAAATTAGCGACCACTTGCGGTGCTGGCTGGTGGCGAGGGTTTCCACCGCTTGTGGGCTATACCCAGGCACCAGGTTGACGTGTTCCAATATGCCCGCCGTATTAAGGGAATGGCGCACACTGGTAAAAAAATCTGCCCTGCCTAACAGCGGATCAACCACATCCAATTCCACCCCCGCCAAGGCAAGGTGACAGGCAGACCAGCCCATCCAACAGCCGATTTCCAACGCCCGCTTACCTTTAAATTGCAAAGCATTGTTGTAGAGAATGTGTGCCTCGTCTCGACTGAGGAACCCCACCAAGGGATGGCGCTCATCCACATACCAGTTGTGGGGAACCTCCCGGCGCAAATATGCCCAAGGACAAGCGTGGGGGTCGCCCAACACCTTATGGGGAAACGCAGAGTCGGGCTTGACCTGCGCCAAGTTGGGAGACACATAGTCCTTTTCAGGAAATTGGACTATATCTGATGAGGCGGAGGAGTGCGGCTCCGGTAGCCGTTCTCCCGACGCTTCCGCTAGTGCCGCTTCGATCAATGCCATTGTTTCGTTTACCATGCGATCGCTCTTAAACATTACCTCAGCCCGGTGCTTCGCCGCGTCACCCAACGATCGCCGCTGGTCTGGATCAACTAGGGTTTGCAAGCTCGTCACCAGTTGGTCGATCGTGGCTTGAGAATCGATCGTGGGATCGGGCAAAAGGATTCCCGTCTCCCCCAGCTCCTCTGGAATCCCACTCACCGCTGTTGCCACCACGGGCAACCCCTTTGCCATTGCCTCCATAATTGCCAGCGGCATCCCCTCCGACTCCGATGGCAACACAAAAATATCTGCCGCATCCAGCCACTCGTCAATGTCCCACCGCTGACCCAAGAGCTTCACCCGATCGCCAAGTCCCTCCCGTTCAATTGCCTCCATTAGCCACGGCGTTAACC
Organism: Leptolyngbyaceae cyanobacterium SL_7_1; assembly: GCA_012032525.1. Taxonomy (GTDB): domain Bacteria; phylum Cyanobacteriota; class Cyanobacteriia; order Elainellales; family Elainellaceae; genus JAAUSV01. The sequence goes on along the minus strand of JAAUSV010000293.1, from coordinate 2,585 downwards.
CGCCCTCCCCCGCCCAGACAAAGTAGAGAGATGACCAAGCAGGGGTTTGCCGGCCAATTGCCCGATCGCGTCTAACTTGATACTGAAAACCCTTGACTGGCTCCAACCGCGCCGCTGTGAAGCAAACGGTGGCATTGTCTAAGATCCCTGTCTCCCGTCGCAGGCGATCGCGCACCGCCGGATTGCGGGGCGCGAAGTAGGGAGCCGGACGCCCATAGTGGATCACCTGTCCCCGATCGGGGCTAGCCCAAACCGTTTGTGGAGTAAATCCAAATTTTCCTGAGAAACAGCGACGACGGCTTTGGCGCGATCGTAGTACCGCGATAGCATTTGCAGATAGATCTCTGGCTGGGGTTGCTCTTGAAAGTACTCGGCAAATGAGGGCGCGACGTAGCCAATCACAATCAGATAGGGAATGTCCAACTGAAGTGCTACCTGCTTGGCTGCCATGTTGGACAGGGGACAGCAATCGCTGAACACAATCAGGTCGGGCTGGGTGTGACTAAAAATCGATCGAGCTGCCTTGGCATTGGTGACGGTTTGCCCAAACTCTGTGATGCTGTCAAAGGGTAGCCACTCGTGGTGAATCCCCTGTTGCTGCTGCTCGTTGACTAGGGGATTGTTGCTTTGGCTTTGCACCGATGTGACCCGATAGCCCCGCTGACTCAAACTCAGTGCCACCATGTGGTTATACTGAGCAACACCGCCAACGCCGTGGTCATCGCTGTAGATCAGAATGTGGTGAGTCATAGAAGGCAAATGCAACGCTGTCTAGCTTGCTGGCACATACCCTAGCACATTTACAAGCGGCAGAGCGCATCTGTTTTGGGTTAAAGTCGCCTCGTCAAAAACACCACGTCAAATTCATATTGCCAATTGAAAGAGCGGTAGCAAATGAACCGATCGAACAGATCAAGCACATCCTGCAAGCGAAAATCGTGGTGATGGAAAGGATTGTAGTGGCTAGTTTTTTTGGAGGGGTAGGTCAAGATGATGTGATGGATGGAATTGCGATCGACAAATCCAGGCATCACGATCGATCGGCGATATGTTCGATCGTCTCAACCGAGATCAGTAGATCAATTGCCCGATCGCTCACCCAATGTTCCATCTCAGCCACCTGAAACGCGACTTTTTCACTGGCGTATTCTTGGGTGGCAAAGGCGATCGCCTCTGGTTCCGCATCCAATCCAATCACCGTTTTCACATCAGGATTGGTTGCCAATAGATGGCTACCATAGCCACACCCACAGGCGGCATCACACACTACCCCGCTAGCAAATTGGCGCAATAAGGCATAGCGTTCCACGTGGCGTGCTAGACGAATTTGGTGTTCAATCTCTAGCAGTTGATGGCGATTGATATAAAGGCGTTGATCAATGGTTGGTGGCTGAGAATTAAATTGATTAAACATAGCAATCATCATTAATAAATTCTTGTTTTATGTCCTCGACTTCTTTGGGAAGTCGAGGGTCTGGTATTTGGCTTTTAGAGGATGTTTGAGAAGTATGGATTGCTTGATGGTTGCCCCCTAAATTCCCCAAAATTGGGGACTTTGAGCAAAAAACGGATCGAAAGTCCCCCAATTTTGGGGGGTTGGGGGCGGTTCGGATAACAATCGTCACTTCTAGATACCCTCTTAATGGTTAACTAGCAGCAATGGATGAATTGGTGAGGGAGTACGATCGCTCCACTAAATCTAACTGGATCTCCTGCCAAATTGTATTAAAAATAGTTTGCCAATTGTGCTCTCGCCTCACCTGTTCTCGTACTCCCTGGCTGCGTTGCAATAACTCAGTTTCTGATAGATTCAATGCCTTGTTAATAATCTGGCGATTCTCATTGGGATCATGGGTGAGATGGATAGCATGGGGGCTAGAAAAGCCGCTCTCTGGAGTGACAAGTGGAACCAACCCCCTGGCACAACTTTCTAGAATGGTGGTGGCTTGGGCATCCATTCGCCCGGTGTGGATGTAGAAATCACAGTTGTCTGTGACCCATTGATTGAACTCCACATCGTTGTTATTGACATAACCAATGTAATTAAAAACATAGGATGAATTGCCAATTTGAAATTCCACTAATCCAGGCTCGGTTTGAATACTATTGGTGGCAACATGCAGTAATGTATCTAATCCTTGCAAACTGGCACAGGTGATATCAAATCCTTTGTAATCCGCCAGATTGCTCATGTGGAGAATTTGCCGCTCACCGATTGGATTAAAGTGCGTTTTGATCATAGAAAAGTTTTCCGAAGCAATCCCCATGTTGCAGTGAACAACCCGATCTTTGACGATCGATTGAATCGATCCATCCCTGACCTCGTGCATCTTTTCAATCCAAATCTTGCCGCCCAGCCCAAAGATTTTACGAGCTGCCTTGAGTTGACTTTGATAGAAAGGCATGTTTGCAGTCCACAGGCTGGGGAACTCTGACACCCACGGCATCAGAATATAGGTGTGGGGATGGGCGATCGCGCCAGCAGTCAGGGCATTATCTCGCACCCAATGTCGGACCAGTTCGTGCCCCATTCAGGGTACGCTGGTCGGGCGGAGGCACTTCCACGGTTGGTCCCGTTCCGGAGC
>JAAUSV010000292.1 GCA_012032525.1 Leptolyngbyaceae cyanobacterium SL_7_1 | reverse complement strand
CTGAATCGATTTCGACGCTTGAGCAAAGGATTATGAAGTGTATTCAGAGGTAAGTGAAGCCATGATTTATGGTTCTTTGATTCGGTTGATGGTGCGGCGATTAGTTGCTTAAGATTTACTTTTATAAATTAGCTCTAAGATCCCATAACGGTTAAGTAGGCAGAATAATTCGGCATAACACGCCTCATCACCAACTTCAACACAGTCCTCCCGTATAATACGCCGCTGTGGAATCTTAGGCAGAATCTTTCCACCTATCTTCCGATTTCTTTCCCTCGTTCCTGGCTTCTAGCTGAAAATGTCTCTCAAGGGGCTTTGTCCCCTGTTTATAAAATGTAGAGCTTCCACAGTTACATTCCAGTAAGGCTTTGGAACGAGATTTGTCAGTCGATCCGGCTGGTTCTATAAGCGCGATCGCCTCTCCCATCTCACTTAATTGCTGACTGCTTTTAAGCATTTGCTGACTCATTTAAGCCGATCGCCTACTTATTCCAGCATTTTCCGCAAGCATTTTGGTGTTTTCTAAAAGCATTTTGCCTATTTGCTGACTTATTCAACCCGATCGCCAACTCATTTCCGTAATTCGCGTATTCATTTCACTCAATGGCTGATTGCGATCGCCCCTCCTCTTCCTCCGGCTTGTCGCCCTCTAACCATAGACCCTTGCGTGTTCCACTGTTTGGCGATCGCCAAGACGATCGCCTGTCCCAATGCTGACGAGGTGATGTAGCGGATTGACTAGATACTTCAGTTGAGGTAGTCGTACGCTTGCGGGGTGGGCAACTGTCCACCCCACCTTTGCATCTGTTGCGATCGAGTTTAGCCAGCATTGGGTTTATCGAACGTTACGTTCATAAAGCGGAATCATTGCCAAACTCGCGTAAAACTGAAGAATCAGTCCTATAGGGATGCAGAATCAGGAGCGTAATCTATGGCAACTCCCCTAGCCGATCTACAAATCAGCCTAACCCCCGTCATTAGTAATTTGAGCAGTCCCGTGGCGATCGTCCATGCGGGTGATGGCACAAATCGGCTGTTTATTGTCGAGCAGGGAGGACGGATTCGACTAGTGAAGGATGGCGTGTTGCAATCTACCCCATTCCTCGATATTTCCTCACTCATTTCGACTGGCGGAGAACGGGGATTGCTGGGGATTGCCTTTCCGCCCGACTATGCCAGCAAGGGTTATTTCTACGTTAACTACACCGACACCAGTGGTGACACGGTGATTGCCCGCTATCGAATTAGCTCCAATCCCGATCTTGCTGACGCGGGTTCAGAGGAAGACATTCTCAAGATCAACCAACCCTTTGCCAATCACAACGGCGGCAACCTCGCTTTCGGCAAAGATGGATTTCTCTACATCGGCATGGGAGACGGTGGGTCGGGAGGCGATCCACAAAATAACGCCCAGCGCACGGATACGTTGTTGGGCAAGATTTTGCGCATCGACGTAGAATCTGCTGGCAACGCCCCCTATGCCATTCCCACCAGCAATCCTTTCCTGACTGCCAATGACCCCACCGATCAGATTCGCGACGAAATTTGGGCGGTGGGACTGCGCAACCCCTGGCGCTTTTCCTTCGATCGCCAAACCGGAGATCTCTACATCGGCGATGTCGGGCAAAACAGCTTTGAGGAGATTAATTTCCAGCCCAGCACCAGTTTGGGGGGTGAGAACTATGGTTGGCGGATTTTGGAGGGGTTCGATCGCTTCAATAATTCCACCGAAAGCACCGTTGGCTTAACCTTGCCCGTCTCAGGCTACGACCACTCCCAGGGAAAATCGGTTACAGGCGGCGTAGTCTACCGGGGCAACACGCCCTCGGAGGCAACCGGGGTCTACTTCTACGGCGATTTCGTCAACGGACGGCTGTGGGGATTGCGCCAAACCGGATCGACCTGGGAGAGTGATCTATTACTCGATACTCCCTACGGCATCTCCACCTTTGGGGAAGACGAGACAGGAAATATTTATGTGGCAGATTACTTTGGCGGCACAATCTATCGGATTGAGGTGCCTCCCCTGGTCGTGCCTCCCCCAGTTACCCCCCCTCCAGTTACCCCGCCCTCCGGCACATCGGGCAACGATCGCCTGACGGGAACTCCCCAACGCGATACCCTCTCTGGCTTAGCGGGCAACGATCGCCTAGTGGGGCTAGCGGGAAATGACACGCTAGTAGGAGGAATTGGCAACGATCGCCTGTTTGGCGGAGATGGCAATGATACGCTAAGTGGCAATGGCGGACGGGATCTGATGCTGGGCGGCAGCGGCAACGATCGCCTAACGGGCGGGGGCGATCGCGATATTTTTGCCCTAGAAGTAGGAGCGGGACGCGACCTATTTACAGATTTTCGAGATGGGGTCGATCGGCTGGGGCTATCGGGTGGGCTTGAGTTCAGCGATCTCACCATTCTGCAACGGGGAGCCAACACCTTGATCAAAGCAGGCAACGATCCACTGGCGCTACTGAATCGAGTCAGCGCCAACCAGCTCAGCAGCAACGACTTCGTTCGGGTTTAGAACTGCTCTTAACTGCCGTGACTGCGAGGATTAATCCCACTCTCATCCGCTGCCGTCGGTAGCTCCACCTCAGACATTTGCCCACGATTTTGGCTGTAGGGCAGGGGTTTCTCTACGATCAATGCATCTAAATTAGCGGCAAAAATGGTGCGGGGTTGCTCGCCGATCGTGGTAGCGATCGCCTCTCCCTGCCCATTCAAAAACACAAAATGGGGAATGCCATCCACCTGATACTTCAACATCTCTGGGAGCCACTTGGTATTGTCCACATTCAGCATGACAAAGTTGACCCGATCGCCATACTCCTGCTTGAGGCTTTCCAGATCACCCGCCATTGCCTGACACGACAGACACCAATCGGCGTAAAACTCCATCAGGGAAGGTTTTTCATTCCCTAATGCTACTTCTAGGGGTACAGCCGCCTCTGCCATTGCCGCCAGAGACGCGCTCCCTGTCTCGGTGCGGAGTCCCAGGAAAATAGCGATACTGAGGGCGATCGCGACGAATACAATCACCAAATTACGCAGGCGGGTTGCTAACGAGGTTGGGCTAGTTGAAGTCATACCACACTAAATTTCCTACAATCAACATAGGGCGACATGGGGCGAATGGAGTAACATCGCTCCGATTCAGCAACTCCCCTTTCCCTTAGTGTAGCGGTTGAATCCCGCATTAATTTTGTGAAAAAGCGCGTCACGTTGACTTTCCCCAAACGCACGGTTCACATGCCCGTCACCTACCGATTGGCGAAGGATTTTAACGTGGCAGCCAATATCATCCGTGCCCAAGTTGCTCCCAATCAAATCGGCACCCTATTGGTGGAATTGTCTGGCGATATCGATCAACTGGATGCGGCGTTAGACTGGATTCGATCGCAAGATATCAACATCTCCACCGCCAGCCGCGAAATTGCCATTGACGAAGAAACCTGTGTCGATTGTGGTCTATGCACCGGAGTCTGCCCAACGGAAGCCTTAACCCTGCATGCCCAAACAGCTCAACTCAACTTCACCCGATCGCGCTGTATTGTCTGTGAACAGTGCATTCCCACCTGTCCAGTGCAGGCGATTTCGATTAATTTGTAGCGATTAGCGATTAGCCAACAGCCCTCTTCGATCCTCACCCCTCATCCTTCCTATGGACTCCCTCACCCAACGTAAACTCCTCTCTGCCCTCAGTCATGGGGCGATCTTTTTTAGTTCCTTTGTGGTGTCGATCGCCATTCCGATCGCGATTTTGTTGATATCAGAAGATCCGGTGGTGACAGCCAATGCCAAGGAGTCACTACACTTCCATATCAATTTATTTATCTATGGCACTGTCTTTTTGATTCTGGCGTTTGTCTTAGTGGGGATTCCCCTGCTGGTGTTGTTGGTGGTCGCCAGTGTGGTGATGCCGATCCTTGCCATCATCAAGGTGTTGGACAAGCCAGATCAGCCCTACCGCTATCCGTTTTTGTTTCGCCTGTTTTAGGACTGGAGCTACACCGATAATTGTTTGCCCCGCAGTCCGGCGGGGGGAGTGATGCCAAAGCGTCCCAATAATGTTGGCAAAATATCGTACAGTTGTGCCCTTCCAAGACCTGCCCCCCTTCGGTTGCTTAGGATCGTGGAAGATCATCATGCCGTACTGGGCGTGGTTAGCGTCGTCGGGTCCGGTGTCGTTGTCGGTGGTGTAAATCGAGTCGCCGCCGACGATGCCGACCGATCGCCACGCCAATTCGCCAAAATACACAATTAAATCGGGGGCAATGCCGCGTACTTTCTGGTAAATCTGTTGGGGTTTAAAGGCTCGATTTTCTAGCGGTTGTCCATCGGGGGCGGGAATCGCTGTCAGTTTTTCTGCCAGTGCGGTGCGCTCTTGCTCGTATTCGGCGAGGGGAATGATGCCCTGGGGTTCTCGCCCTTTGACGTTCATAAACACTCGACCGTAATACCCTCCTGCCCCCCACGCCTTGGTGCGGCTCCAATCTACCTCCAGCTTGTCGAGGGGCGTGGGTTCAGTGGGGGTTTGCTTTAGCGTCAGATAGCCCTCTCGCAGCAACCATTCATTGATGCAGATGCCCCCCAGTAGCGGGCGTGCCCCGTGGTCGGAGACCACCAGTACGGCAGTGTCATCGCTGCATTGGGAAAGCAACTCTCCGACATGGCGATCGATGTGGCAGTAGTAATCATGGATAGCAGTCGCATAGGGAGATCCCGGTTCATACTGGGGATGGCGCGGGTCCATCGGTTTCCAAAATGAGTGGTGGATGCGATCAACTCCCATATCCACCAGCATTAGGAAATCGGGGGCATCCCGTTCTATTAATTTTGACGCCAGGGTAAATCGCTGATCGCACAGGGCATAGAGATTGCCTAAAATTCGCTCTTTCTCCTCCGATCGAAAGTGGGGTACGTCTAACAAAAAATCGGGCATCCATTGGCGAATCTGTGCTGCCAATTCTGGCGGGTGGGTAAAGGGGGATTCGGGATTGGGCGTGAGAAAGCAGGAGACCAGCGACCCGTTCACCGGGTAGGGCGGCGAGGTTCCCGGCACACTTAGCACCGCCACCTTCCACCCGGCCTCTCCTAATAGATCCCACAGGCGCGGCAGTTTCACTGCCCGACCGTCGGCGATCGCCATATTGCCATAACCCCGATCGCTGCGATTACGAAAGCCGTAGATCCCCAACTCCCCCGGATCGCGCCCACTCATCATGCAACTCCACGCAGGCACGGTGATGGCTGGAATGCTGCTTTCCAAGCGTCCGTAGCTTCCCTGCGCCATCAAACGCGACAAATTGGGCAGGTCGGAGCGCCATTGGTCAAACACCAAGGAGGGTTCCATGCAATCTAAACCAATGATCAGGAGACGGGGATTCATAGTGTTAGGGGCGATTGCCCGCAAGTAGACGACATTGCGTACTGACTATTTTAAGCAGGGCTTTCCCTAATCGTGCGGCTTCTTGAAATTCATTCTCAAGATACCCCAACAGTCATCACCATTGGAACGGGAGTTAGGCATTGGGATTAGGCATTAAAGAACTGCTGGACGATCGCCAAAATTCGCTCGGCGGCGTGCCCATCCCCAAACGGATTTACCGCAGTTGCCATTTCCTCGTAGGCACTGGGTTGGCTCAGCAATCGGGCGGCGTCGGCAAAAATGGTTTCGCTATCCGTACCCACCAGCTTGGCAGTTCCCGCTGTCACCGCCTCCGGTCGTTCGGTCGTTTCCCGGAGTACAAGAACGGGTTTGCCCAGGCTGGGGGCTTCTTCCTGCAAGCCCCCAGAGTCGGTCAGCAATAGGTAACACCGTTGAATCGCTCCCACCAATTCCGCATAATCTAGCGGTTCGGTCAAAAACACACGGGGATGATCGCCCAGCATGGCTTGCAACGGTTCTCGCACAACTGGGTTGCGATGCAGGGGTAGCAACAGTGCCGTATCGGGGAACTTGTCGAGAACCTGTAGAAACCCAGCGGCAATGCTGTGCAACGGCTCTCCCCAGTTCTCTCGACGGTGTACTGTGGACAGCAACACGCGGTAGTTGTCCCATTCCAGACCGGGAATTGTGCAAGGAGGATGGCGATCGGCAACTGACAGCAGGGCATCAATCACCGTATTTCCAGTCAGGTGAACGGCTCCGACGACGCTCGATCGCTGCAAATGCTCCACAGCCAGCGAGGTGGGCGCAAAGTGAAGTTGGGTGATTTGGGAGATCAACCGACGATTTGCCTCTTCGGGGTAGGGGTTGAACAGATCGTCGGTGCGCAATCCCGCTTCCACATGCCCCACGGGGATTTTGCGATAGAAGGCGGCGATCGCCGCCGCAAAGGCAGTTGTGGTGTCACCCTGCACCAGAACTAATTGGGGATTTAATTCGTCAAATAAGCTATCTAGCCCTTGCAGACTACGACAGGTAATGTCGGTC
>JAAUSV010000291.1 GCA_012032525.1 Leptolyngbyaceae cyanobacterium SL_7_1 | reverse complement strand
CGCCCCAGCACCAAAGCAATCAACGCCACCAGTTCCCAGGTCGGTTCATTTGGAAAAAATACCGGGCAAGCCAGACTGCTCCAATCCCCTTTGCCATCTCTGACAACACCGCCAAACCGCCTACCCACTGCCCTCCGTGGTAAAACGCCGCAGAGACACTGACATTGCCCGTGCCCAACTGGGCAAGTCGGCGTCCCGTTAGCAGACGGGTTATCCAACCAATCAGGGCAACCCACCCAACAGCAGGCATCCGCCCAGTAGCAGGACTAGCTTCCATCCCATAGTCATTGCACCCACCGACGATCGCCATCTTAGGGTAGCGTGACTCTCACCAGGGTGTAAGCCCCTGCCGTTTGCAACCGTTCAACTCGGCGCGGGTTCAACTTCATCTCGTCAATCCGCCGGGGCAGCCCGACCACTAAGGCTGAGATGGGTTGATTAATCTCCCGCGCTTTGTCCCGCAGATAGCGCAGTGCCCGGCGAGGATCGGTCTTGAAATACACGGCTCCTTGGGTATAAAACACCAAACTTGGCTTCTCAAACCCCACCATCACCACCTCTTCACCCGGTTGTTGCACCTCTACCACCGTGGCAGCCAATTGCCGCAGGGGGAGCTGCCGTTGAGCATCAATAATTTGCGCGGCTGGCATTGCCGTCACCACCAGAAATAGCCCCAAGGCTAGGACGTTTGCCAACCAAAGCCACCGTCCCTGTCGTCGCAGCAGCAGCAGAGTAATCGCGATCGCCATCCCCACCCAACCGATCGCCCCTGCCACTAAAATTCCTGACTGGCGCATCACCTGGGCAACTGGGGCATCGCCGGATCGTCTCCCATCCAGGCAGGGCTATACACCAACACCCCCGCCACCAACAGGGCAAACCCAACGCTCAGCCAATTGCTCCAGCGGACTGCCGTTGAAGCCTGTCCCCAAACCATTTGATCGCTCCACAGCAGCCCCACCAGAATTGCAGAGGGGGGCATCAACGGCAGCATGTAGCTGGGCAATTTGGTCATGGCTAGCGTAAAGAAACCAAACACCACCGCCACCCAGAGAAACGCAAAAATTCCCAACTGGCTCGATCGCGGTTGTCGTCGCCATTCCCTGGGTTGCCAAACTCGTAGATGGGCGATCGCCGCTGGCAAATGCAACGACCAGGGCGCAAAACCAACCAGCACAACGGGAATGTAGAAATACCAGGGAGCCGAGTGATTATTCACCGCACGGGTAAAGCGCTCGACGTTGTGATAACCAAAGAAATCTTCGATATAGTCCTGTCCGTGGGCTTGAATGATCAGACAGTACCAGGGAATGGCGATCGCCAAAAACAAGCCCACCCCCTTGAGCAGGTGCATTTCCCCCAGCGCCCGCCAATTGCCCAGGTATAGGAGAAACGCCAACACAATCAATCCCGGCAAGCCAACCCCGATGGGACCCTTTGCCAGCACCGCCAGGGCACAAAACCCATAAAACACCAGATACCAACCCAGCTTGGCTCTAGAACCAGCGGGCTGCACATAGCCCCAGAAAAAAGCAAGGAGGGCAATCCCCATGCAACTGACCAGCAGCATGTCGGAAACGCCCGTTCGCGCCCACACGATCGATTGGGGATTGAGAATCAACGCGGCGGTGGCAATGGCGGCGGCTAGCCACTGTTGGCGATCGGACACCGCCGGGTCGGCGGCGTCCACCCCCACCGGACGGGCAACCCCAAACCGCCGCACAGTCACCAAGAGAAATAGGGCAAGTCCCAAGGCAGACAGGGCGGAGGGCAACCGGGTGCCCCATTCGTTTACCCCCACAACTTGGTAGGCGATCGCCATTAGCCAGTAGATCAAGGGGGGTTTGTCAAACCGGTTGTCGCTATTGAAATAGGGAGTCAACCAGTTGTCGCGCACCAGCATTTGCCGAGACGCTTCGGCAAACAAGGGTTCGGTTTCATCCACCAAGCCAATGCTACCCAAGTGCCAAAACCAGGCGATCGCGCTCAGCCCCATCACCCAAAGCACCGCTCCTATCCAAAGGCGCAGAGGCTGCTTTTGCCAACGTGCCCAAACTGACTGCATTGCATTCCCTCGTCCAACTCTCATGCTGATCTGGTTGCTGATCGGGTTATTGTCCGCAAAAATCACGGCGATCACATTAACAGACCCTACTTTATCTGGAAAGTGTCAGGATGAACACTGAAAACTGGGAAGTAACGGAAGGGCGGGGGGAGCAGGGCTGGGGCGATTGAAACCCTAAAAGATTTAAGGTTTTATTTTGTACTTATCTTGCTTCTGTAAATTTAGGATAAACTGTCGCTAGTTTTCTCTAGCTAACGACTTTTCAATTTTAGTTGAGAACCGGACAGAGACAGGGTGCCATCAATCTACTCAGTTGGATAGTGGAATCAACGGTTGATTCTATTGCCCAACTGGCGGGTCGGATTTGACTAAATTTCGTTTGCTCGCTTCAGGCTATTGAGAGATCTACTTGAGAAAATTTATTTGAGAAAGCAGACCGCCGTATTTTCCTGCAAGAGTGGGAGAAATGGGTGGATGATTGACTGAGCGACCCTATCTACTATTCGCTGCTACTTTCTCTAGAGGTTCTTTGTGCAACAACAAGATAAACAAACACCCCTTGGTGGATGGCATCGAGCTTACGAGTGTGCTGGGTCTAGTCGCCTCAGCCTGAGGCAGTGGGGCATGGGCATTGGCTCAGTCCTATTGCTGGTTGGTGTGTCTCAAACGGTGAGTATTGCCCAACGATCGCTGCCCGTGCGAGTCGATCGTTGGCTATCGGTGCAACAACGAGTGGGGGATGTCCTGATATCTCAGGGCAACCGCACTCGATCGGCTCAGGAGGGCGATCGCCTGCAAGCCGTGGGGGACGGACTGGCAACGGGGGACGACTCCACCTCCCAACTCGCCGTTGACACGGGGGTGGGCATCATCAGTGTCTCCGAAAATACGCAACTACGGATTCAAGCGCTTGACATTGCCGACGACAACGGACGCATTACCCGCCTACAGATCAATCAGGGGCAGGCGCGGTTGCAGGTGCGCCCCTTTACCCACCGAGGCTCGACATTGGAAATTGAAACCCCGGCGGGGTGAGTGGAGTGCGGGGGACGGAGTTTGGGTTAAATGTGCATCCCGATGGCAGGATGGGCGTTGTCACCCTGGAGGGGCAGGTGGCAACAACTGCCCAGGGCGAGACCGTCTTGGTGGATGCAGGATTTCAGAATGTCACCATCCCCGGTGAACCTCCCCAGCCTGCGGTGCCGCTCACCGACGACACCAGCCTACGCTATGAATTAGTTCGACGCATCACTCCCTCCGGCGTTCGTCGAGTGGTGTTTAATGGCGTGGTTGATCCCGTCAATACCGTGCTGGTGGAGGGCGACCCCCAGCCCACCGATCGCCAGGGTCAGTTTAGCCGAGAGCTACCGGCACGATCGCGTGTTAGATTGACTGTAACTGTGACTACACCGCTTGGGCGTCAGGAAATTCATGAAGTTGTAATTGATTTATGAAGGGGCACTGGGATAGGTGGGGATGGCGATTGCTGCCGGGAAGTGTAACGGCTGTTGCGATCGCCCTGTCCATGCATCTAGGTGTCCTGCATCCCTTAGAAAAAATCGCTTACAACATCCTCTTTCAGTCGCGGGGAGCCCTACCCTGGGACGAGCGCCTAGTAATGATTGCCATTGACGATAAAAGTGTGCAGCAACTGGGACGATTTCCCTGGTCGCGGCGTCGCTACATTGAACTGTTTGACCAACTCGCCCCAGCATATCCCAGTGTGGTGGTCAGTGATTTAATCTGGTCAGAGTCTAGCCCCGACGATTTGGAACTGGCGGAAAGCTTAGCCCAGCAAGGGCAGGTGGTATTGCCCCAGGCGTGGGATGCAGTGGGAATGCCCCTACCTCCAGTGCCCGCTTTGCAGGCAGTTGCGATCGCCATCGGGCACATTATCGAACAACGGGATAGCGATGGCTTGGTGCGCCAGCTCAATCCGGTGGTGGAGGGATTGCCCGCGCTCGCCATCGCCACGACCCAAGCCTACAGTTTGGTGAAAGCCGCCGTTCCCCTGCCACCGCTCGATCGCCCCCTGTGGATTAACTGGGTTGCCCCAGCCAGTGAGTTATCTCGGTATTCCTTTGTAGATGTGGTGCAGGGCAAGATTCCTCCGGCGGCTTTTCAAGACAAAATTGTGCTGTTGGGGGTAACTGCTACGGGAATTGATTCCCTGATTACCCCGTTCGATCGGCAGCCAGAAACAAGCAGTGTTTACCTCCATGCCACCGTTATTCACAACCTGCTGCAACAGAATTTTCTAACCCCACTGCCATCCCATTGGACGTGGCTGATCTTAGTGTTGGGGGGACCAGGGATGAGCTGGGCGATCGCCAATCGTCGCACTCGCTACCAACTGCTAACGGTTAGCGGCTTGTGTTTGGGGTGGGGGGTGCTCAGCCTGCTGCTGTTTCAAAGGAACTATCTGGTGCCTGTGGCCCTGCCCATCACCCTCCTAGGCAGCACCACCATGGCGGTTGCCCTGAGCGAGCGTCTTCAGGAGAGTCGGCTCTTGCAGCGTCAGGTGGCTCAGTTGTGGGATGTCTACCAGGACGATCTGGTTTTGCCTGTGAAACCAGGGGAGGTGGCAGTGGCAAGCCCCAAGCCGATTACGCCACGATCGCGGGTGGAGCAGTTGGCGGCGCTAGCAGACCAGTTTGGGCGATCGCAATCCACCCAAGCGGCGATCGCTCGCTGTTTGTCCATTGGGCTGGTCGCAGCCGATGCCGATGGACAGGTATGGTTTTGCAACCCCGTTGCCACCCAATGGCTGCAATTGCCCATTAGCCTCACCTTGACCCAGCTTCAAGCCATTCCCTGGCTCGGCTCGATCGATTGGCACCACGATTTGCAGAGGCTGGCTCTGGGTAAACCCGTTTTGCCCAAGGAGATTTATCGGGAGGGACGCTGGTTGGAGCTAAAGCTGGAACCACTGATCTATCGCCTTAGCAGTCCTGCTCCCTCCACTCAGCTTGATGGGATTTTGTTGTTGTTAGAAGACATCACCCTGCGCAAACAGGTGGAAGCCAATTTGAACCTGCAAATTCAGGAATTACACAAGCTCAGTCAACTCAAAGACGACTTCTTGAGCACCGTTTCCCATGAGCTGCGATCGCCGTTGTCAAACATCAAGATGATCATCAATCTCCTTCAGGCTCCCCACACCGAGAGCGAGCGGCAGGAATATGTCCAACTTTTGGAGGTGGAGTGCAATCGAGAAATTGAGCTGATCGATGATTTGCTCGATTTACAACGCTTGGAGGCGGGCGGCAGGGAATTGGCATTGGAACCACTCAGCCTCGCTACTTGGTTGCCCTGTGTGGTCGAACCGTTGCAAGTCCATGCCCTAAGTCGCAACCTCACCCTCAGCCTGCTGCTCCCACCCGATTTGCCAGTTATAAAAACCAATCTCTTTAGCCTCAAACGACTGGTCACAGAATTAATCAACAACGCCTGCAAATACACCCCCCCTCAGCAACAAATTTTGGTTACAGCCCTGTCTTCCCCCCCTTGGGTAGAATTACAAGTCCACAATTCCGGCGTAGAAATTCCTGCCGCTGAATTGAAGAGAATTTTTGAGAAGTTTTACCGCATTCCAAACCACGATCCCTGGCAACAGGGGGGCACTGGATTAGGGCTTGCCCTGGTCAAAAAACTCATCGAACACATGGGCGGGACGGTGGAAGTTCAAAGCCAGGCTGGCAGGACAATATTTACCCTCAGGTTGCCGATCGCTTCCCTGCCTTCCCAGTCGCTACTGCAACCTTAAGGAGCGTGGATTAAATAATCTGCAAAACCAGAATCTCCGTAGAGGCATGGCACTGCCATGCCTCTACATAGAAGGCAGGTGCGCTATCATGTTTGTGAACTTGGGGCTGTAGCTCAGCAGGATAGAGCGACCGCCTCCTAAGCGGTAGGTCGCGCGTTCGAATCGCGCCAGTCCCGTTAGCCTCAAAACCAGCGCCAGTAAAGGGATTAGCCAACAATGCATAACTTGCTGGCAACCGCTGAAACCGCCTAGATACGTTACTAGGTTGCAGCAATGTGGTCACAAATGGGGTCACAGTCCGTTAGTTGGTTGACTCCTGAAACAAGCTCCACCATTAGCTTGCAGTTAACATTTCGGCAAAACCTGCCCTTACGCCCATAGGTTGCTCGATCGCCTCACACTCCCGCCCCTTAGCCAAGGGTGAAACCAAAGTTCCCCGGCTTCTCGGAGAAGCCGGGGAACTGGGCAGCAGGATTTCGTGATTCAAATCGAATTCACGCAGCAATTCTCAGTATGGAAATTTAGCTGGTATTCGGCGGAATATCTAGCTCTAGACCTTCCAGCATGAAGGTGAGCAGATGATCCCAACTGTCGAAATACATGTAACGGGTCAACGCCCGCAAATC
>JAAUSV010000290.1 GCA_012032525.1 Leptolyngbyaceae cyanobacterium SL_7_1 | reverse complement strand
TCATCCCCCCTCCCCCCTCTCCATGCCCTCCTCCCTCTGGTCCTATGCCACCCCTGGTATTCCCGATGAGCTGTTCGAGCAACTACCCGGAATTCCCCTAAGCACCCGTGAATCGCGGTTGCTGTTGATCTCACATCTGCGCCTGCGAGCCGATGCCGTGTTTTGGGATATCGGGGCGGGAACGGGGACGATTCCCGTTGAGGTGGGGTTGCTGTGTCCCCAGGGAAAAATCGTGGCGATCGAACGAGATGAAGAAGTCGCCAGTTTGATCCGGCGGAACTGCGATCGGTTTGCGGTGTCGAATGTGCAGGTGGTGGAGGGCAGTGCTCCAGAATGTCTCGATGATTTGGTTGATCCACCCGATTGTGTCTTGATTGAGGGGGGGAGACCTCTGAAACTGCTGATGCAGGCGGCATACCACCATCTGACGCCCTGCGGTCGCCTGGTGGCAACAGCGACCAACTTTGAAGCCCTCTATGCCATCTCAGAGAGTTTTGCGGAGTTGCAACTGCGGCAAATTGAAGTAGTGCAATCGGCAGTCAATCGGCTGGAACGGCGCGGCAGCCATCAGAGTTTTGTGGCGGTTGATCCCATTTTTGTGCTCAGTGGCGAAAAGCGATAGACCTTTTGAGAGAGGAGTTGTGGCAAAAGCTAAGCTAAGTTCAATCAAGAGCGATCGCTCAATCCAACGCTGTCCTATGATGCAACCAACGCCATGCCAGAAGAATCAGGATTCGGAGAAAAAGCCCTCTCCCAAGTTGTGGAAATGGGCTTGTCAAGTCAGCTAGAAACCGCCGAAGAAATCAACGTGGATGTCAAAGCCGATCTGTTGCAAGCCATGCAGGGACAGATCAATGGCGTGCGATCGCGGGTAAAGGGTTAGTGGTGCAAAACAACCTCCGAGTTGAGGAACTAGAGTTTACAGCCGAGCACATCTCCCTCAACCCACTGAGTGCTCTGTTTGGACAACTCAAGCTCGACCAACCGATCGACTCCAGTCTGCGGCTTGTGCTCTCGGAAGCAGACATCAATCGGGCACTAAATCAGGAGGGGGTGATTGAGGCATTACCTGCGTTGGAAATGTCCTGTTCCCACATTTCCTTCAAGCTGCGATCGCCCATCGCCATCCACTTTCCCGCCGATCACACCCTCAAGATTGCAGGCCATGCCACCCTCTATGATGGCGAACCATCCCCGCTGGATTTTGATGCGATCGCCCACCTCTACACGGGCAACCACTTTAGTGTGGAACACTTTAGCTGCCAGCCCGGACAGGGGGTCTCCCTCGATTTTGCCATCGCCCTGATGCAATGGCTCAACCGATTTGTCAAACAGCCCTCGTTGAGTTGGCAAACCACGGTTTTACACATTTCCGAACTCAGCATTCAACCGGGGCAATTGTCGTTGCAGGCAACGGCACAGGTGAGCTAGGAACCGGGCGATCGTCTAGGGGCTTCCACCCATAAATCCAGATCTTGGCAACCCACCACCACCAACGGACGATCGAGTCCTAGATTGGCAAAGGGAGCGGTTGGCGGGATGTAGACTTGTGCCCCGGTCAGGGCAGGTTGAAAGGATGCTTTGCCGACAAATTGCATCAGGGTGCTGTGTATCTGGCTAAACACATTGCCCACAAACGGCTGTCGCCACAGCGATAGGTGCCAGTCGGTTTGCAGATCACAGAGCAGGCGATCGCCCTGTTGAACGGTGACACGGGTGCGATCGGCTTGCCAGTCAAACTCAGCCATCTCCTTCGGCAATCCCCAGATCTGTCGCCCCCCAGCTACGGAGTCCGGATTGTCCACATAGATGTGGGATATCCACGCCCCCACCGTATTGCCCAACTGCACCAGACCGGGAATGACGATCAGTTCGCTGTAGGGCAACGTGGAACCAGTTCCATAGGAAGCCAGGTAGATGCCGCCTAGGGTATAGCCGGGAAGGACACTCAATAGCGTCAGATGGGAGGGAACGTGGGCATACGCCTTGTCCCAATCCACCAGTTGTAGACTGACATAGGCAAATCCGTTGAGAGTCCAGGGCGCGGGGGGTGGGGACATGGGTTCCGCCTACAGGGTTTGCCAAAGGGTCAACGAACGGATGAAAGAACCAGAGTCAATCAGCCTTACGCGGCCGCTGGCAGGCTATGACCGAGGACTCCCTGGTAGTAGTTGCGCAGTTGTCGGGTGGCGGCTGCCCAGCCCCAGCGCTCTGCCTCTTGACGAGCATGATGACGGAGCACCGATCGCTCTGCCGGATTAGCCAACAGCCGTTGTACCGCTGCGATCGCTCCCTGTTCGTCCCTCGGATCAAACAAATAACCATTGACTCCATCAGTAACGATGTCGGGGATGCCCCCGGCGTTGGCGGCGATCACCGGGCATCCGGCTGCCATAGCTTCTAGCAGCACCAACCCCAAGGTTTCTGTGCGCGAGGGAAAGACAAAGGCATCGGCAGAGGCAAAGGCTGCCGCCAGATCTGCCCCGGTGCGATAGCCCGCAAAGTAGGTGGGGGTATCAGCAAAGATCTTCTCTAGCTCGGCTCGGTAGGGCCCATCCCCCACCAACACCAATCGAGCTTGGGGAATTGCCTCCAACACTGGCTTAATCCGATCGATCTCTTTTTCTGCTGACAACCGACCGACGTAGAGCAACAGGGGGCTATCGGGATTGCCCTGGGTAAACTCCGATCGCACCGCCGCATCGGCTAGATCGGGTTGAAACAGCTCCGTATCCACTCCCCGTTGCCACAACTCCACCCGCTCAATGCCGTGGTCTGTTAGCTCCTGCTGCATCGCCGTTGAGGTGCAGAGGTTGAGCTGAGCCTGATTATGTAATGCCTTCAACAACTCCCACAACAAGCCCTCCAGCATACCCAAGCCGTAGTGCTCCAGGTATTTGGGCAGGTGGGTGTGGTAGGAGGCGACGAGGGGAACGCCCAGCGCCTTGGCATAGTACAATCCGCCCAACCCCAGGACAGCCGGGTTGACTAGGTGGATCAAATCAGGTTGAAAATCCTCTAACGTTTGCCCGATCGACGGTCGGGGCAACGCTAGCTTGAGTTCTGGGTAGAGGGGCAAGGGAAAGCCGGGAACGCCATAGATCCTTGCCCCTTTGTATTCTCGCAACCCCCCATCTGGAGAAATCACCAATACTTGGTCGCCCAACCGTTGCAAGTGGTCAACGGTGTGGCTGAGGCGGGTGACAATGCCATCAACCTTGGGCAGAAACGTCTCAGTGAATAGGGCAATTCGCATAGAACAACGCAAACGAAGCAATTAGATCGATCACAACTAGTCTGGGTCTGACGAGCACGCCTAACCCTTCCACTTCACCTTGGGTAGGATTTCCTGCTCATCAACCCGATGCCTATACTTCATGGCAAAGTTGAGCAAGGAATCTAACAGGGAATCGGAGAGGAAGTGGGGTTGCAAGCCAAGGCTCAACAAATTGGTATTTTTGGCGTTGAAGTAGTGCTCTTCCTTTTCCACTCTGGGGTTTTCCAGGTGGTCGATCTCGGTTTTTAAGCCCAGAGAAGCACTGGCTTTTTGCACCATGGCGGCGAGGTCGCCGATGCTAAATAGCTCGGTAAATTGGTTGAAGACGCGGAACTCACCCGCTTCGGCTGGATTGGCGATCGCCAGTTCCACACACCGCACCGTATCGCGAATATCTAAAAACCCACGGGTCTGCCCGCCCTTGCCATAGACGGTGAGCGGATGCCCGATCGCCGCTTGAATGCAGAAGCGATTGAGCGCTGTGCCAAACACGCCATCATAATCAAGGCGATTGATCAACAACTCATCCATGCCCGTCTCGTCCGTGAGGACGCCGTAGACTACACCCTGATTCAAATCCGTTGCCCGCAATCCCCAGATTTTGCAAGCAAAGTGGATGTTGTGGGAGTCGTGGACTTTGCTGAGGTGGTAGAAAGAGCCGGGTTGCTTGGGATAGGGCAGGGTATCCTTGCGTCCGTTGTGCTCGATGGTGATGTAGCCTTCTTCGATGTCGATATTGGGGGTGCCGTATTCGCCCATCGTCCCCAATTTCACCAAATGGCTATTGGGGAAGTGCTCATACATGGCATAGAGAAGATTTAAGTTGCCGATGACGTTGTTGGACTGGGTCATGACGGCGTGTTCGCGATCGATCATCGAAAAGGGAGCCGATCGCTGTTCACCGAAGTGGACGATGGCATCAGGCTGAAACTGAAGCATCGCATCCACTAAAAAGCTGTAATTATTAATGTCGCCAATAAATAGATCGATCGTCTTACCCGTTAGATCTTTCCATCGTTGCAGGCGTTGTTTAATGGGGGCGATCGGCGTCAGCGTCTCCACGCAGAGTTCCAGATCCCAATGCCGACGCACTAGACTGTCTAAAATGGCAACGTCATACCCCCGATTGGAAAGGTGCAGTGCAGTTGCCCAACCGCAATAACCATCTCCGCCAATGACTAGAACTCTCATCTTCTTAGCCTTGCTTAACTGATACTCCGCTCAATTTACCAGAGATTGTGTCCTTTTGAGCCGCTTGCTGAGAAATCGGAGGGATGAAAATTGACGGGCTAAATTGAGGTGTGGCGGGTAAAGGGGTCGGTGGAGAGCCTGGTAATCTGGGCAAGCGGAAATGCCTAACCCAGTGACCGCTACCCATCCACCCATCCACCCTTTTTAGCGGGCAAAAATTATACAAGCCTTGCCAAAAACTCAGCCACCCGCTGACCCAAATGCTCACCCGTCAGTTTATCTGCTTGATTGGGGGCTTGCTCAGGCGGTTCCTGCGCTGCCAACCCCATCACCCCCAAAAAGCTGCCGAGTTGGTTGCGTCCTTCTGGGTCGCCGTAGGGGACGATATTGCTACCAACCCAGATCATGCCGTGCTGGGCGGCTAGGATGCTCAGGTAGGATAGGGTGTTGAGCTTGTCACCACTGGGGCTGCCAGAGACGGTAAACCCAGCGGCGATTTTGCCCGCCCAGCGTTGCTCTAACCAGCGCCCAGAGGTGGCATCGGCAAAACACTTAAATTGTCCAGAGACGTTGCCCATGTAGGTGGGGCTGCCAAAGATAATGGCGTCGCTCTCGTCTAATTGGTTGAGCAGATCGTCGTTTTGGTAGCGCCCTTCCATAACATCTTTGCCTTCGATCGCCAAAATTTTGACCTCTGTATCGGGAACAGCAGCGGCTCCACGGGCGACCGCTTCTGCCATCTTAGCGGTGTGTCCCATGCCGGAATGATAGAGGACGATGATCTGTTTCATGGTGTTCTCTGAGTGGGTTGAAAGACTACAGCGCTTTGCAAGCGCTTGCAAAGCGCTGTATTAAGCATGGTAAAGAAAACCAAACAACCCAGCAAGGCTTAAATAAAGACAAAATCGAGGGAGAGGAAAACATCGGTGGAATCTTGGACGATCGCCACCACATCCCCTTGATAGAGAATCTGAGCATCCAGCGCGGCTCCACCAACCACCGACGCACCCAGATTTAAGGAGTAATTTGCAGATAACCCTGGTGCTACAAAAGAGTCTCGATCGATGATTGGATCGAAATCAGTGATCACCACATAACCTGGACCAATATAGGACGGCGAAAAATTATCGGAGTTTCCCAGAAAGAAAACATCCGTCCCCGTCCCCCCTGTGACCACATCAAACTCAGACGGAGAAAGGTCAAACGGGGCAGGAGAAAAGGCAAAGAAGGCATCATTACCCGCATCGCCCACCAACACATCGTTGCCTTGATCCCCGGCTATCAAATCATCGCCCTCACCCCCGCTGATAAAATCGTTTCCCTCAAACCCAAACAGGACATCATTGCCCGTCTCTCCATACACCAGGTCATTCCCCGGATCGGCAAGGATGCCATCGTTACCGGCTCCACCAAAGATGGTGTCGTCCCCTGCTTCGCCAAACAGGGCATTGTCAACCTCATTGCCAGTGATCGTATTGTTGAGGTTGTTACCCGCGGCAACGGCAAAATTGCCAGTCAGAAACGCAGTGTTAGTCGGTAGAGTGGCCAGATTGGTGGGGTCAAAGTTGATCGAATCGCCTCCAACCAAAATTAGATTTTCCACATTGGTGGGGAGGCGGAAAGTCCCAGCCACAATTACCGTATCAATTCCACCATTCGCCGATTCCACCACGGTATCTGGAGAGAACCCATTGACGAAGCCCTCAACAAAGTAGGTGTCGTTGCCTCTTCCACCCACCAGGGTATCTGCGC
Source organism: Leptolyngbyaceae cyanobacterium SL_7_1 (assembly GCA_012032525.1). Taxonomy (GTDB): domain Bacteria; phylum Cyanobacteriota; class Cyanobacteriia; order Elainellales; family Elainellaceae; genus JAAUSV01. Next base: position 244 of record JAAUSV010000290.1, on the reverse strand, counting down.
CCGCACCGCCATTGAGGATGTCGTCGCCCGCATCGCCATTCAAGCGATCGTTGCCGTTGCCGCCATTGAGGGTGTCGTTGCCGGCGCCGCCGTTGAGGAGATTGGCGGCATCGTTGCCGGTGAGGACGTTGTTGATGGTATTGCCGGTGAGGTTGACCCCGACCGTGCCATTGACGATGACGGCCCGCTCGACATTCGCCGGCAGCGTGTAGGTTCCGGCCAGCGTCAGGGCGACATTGACCGG
>JAAUSV010000289.1 GCA_012032525.1 Leptolyngbyaceae cyanobacterium SL_7_1 | reverse complement strand
CTGCCATGGCGGATAGCCACCCCGGTGCTACCTCGTCGTCCGCATCACAAAAAACAATGGCGTCACTTTGAGCAACGCTGACCCCCACATTGCGCCCGTGGGCGGCTCCTCGCTGGGCGGAGGCGTCAACCAAGCGAAAGTGGGTGAACTGGTCGGCATATTTTTCGGCGATCGCTTGGGTGCCATCCGTCGAACCGTTGTCCGCTACAATCAATTCCCAAGGTTGGGAAAACTCCTGACGAGCGAGCGCTTCCAGTTGAATTGCGATCGTACCTGCTGCGTTGTAACACGGAATAACGACGGTGAGTTGCATCTGTCTTAAGACCCCCAATTCAGTATTTCAACAGAACCAATGGCAAGCCATTAGTCCAACAAAAACTTCTCTCCGGCGACTGTTCTTGCTAAAACGACCAGGTTTCAACAGCGGGATGCTTGTCAAAACCAGCCCAACCAGAACAATCCAACTCTGGCAATCACTCCAACGTTATGGTGGATTGATCGCTAGTGCCAATCGACGAACCGGATTGAAATCTTTAAATTGGTGGTCCCAAACTCTTGATGCACGTCTGGTGGTATGGGTTATCCCTGCACCACTAACGGTTACTAATTGAACAGGATTGCTATGCCATCGGGAGGGTGATGCTGTAAAAAGGGAGGGATTCACAAGTGTCATGGTAGATTAATCAGTGAACCGCTAAGTTGACCATTCTCAGTATTTTCTCCGGCAAGATGAACTAAAAGCCCATTCCCCTCTCAGAAAAAATACTTATGGCGTAATCTTACCCCTAAAGTAACAAAATCTTTCGTACATCCTGAGCAATTTTGTACCAATTAAAGTGGGTCACTGCATAGTTTCGACAGGTTTCTCGATCGGGAAGTTCCCCTGGGCACAGCAACAAATCCCTTAATCGCTCTGCCAGTGCCCCTGCCTCAGTCGATTCTGTAATCAAAGACTGATTAAACGGAGCAATGACCTCTGGCATCCCCCCCACGGGCGTACACAATGCCGGAGTGCCGCAGGCAAGGGATTCTAGCAACACTAAGCCAAATCCTTCCAAACTTTGACTGGGCATGATGGTGAGATCGGCGGCTTGATAGGCGATTGGCAACTGTTCATCGGGCAAAAACCCTAAAAACTGCACATGGTGTTCCAACCCCAGTGCCTGGGCTTGCTGCTCTAATGCCTCTCGCAGCGCCCCTTTGCCTGCGATCGCCAACCACACCTCTGGGACGGAGGACTTGATCGCCGCCACCGCTGTCAGCAAGCGATCGATGCCCATGCGGTGCACCAGTCGTCGGGGCGTAAACAGAATTTTGCGATCGCCTTGCCATCCCAACTGGGCGCGTGCCGCTGAGCGGGATAGGGTGGGCTGAAACCGAGTCGTATCGACGCCACCGGGAATCACGTGAATTTGATCCCAGGGAATGCGAAATTCTTTGTGGAGGATGGTGCCAAAGGCTTGGCTAAGCACAAGAAAGCGATCGCACCGTTGAAACACCCGCTGCTCTACCCAGTGTTTGAATTGGTAACTCAGCCATTTTGCTCCTTCGCGCTTGCTCTCCAGCGCCCAAGGACCGTGGAAGGTAAAGGTGACGGGCACATCGTCGGGCAACTGACCCAGTAGCGGCAGACCATAGAGGGCAAAGTGCAGGTTGATGGCATCCAGTTGGGTGTCAAGCCGGGTTGAAAAATTCGCTCGGGCTGTCCACAGGCGTTTCCAGGTGGAGCTATCGGGGTTTGCCAAGTTGTGGAGATGAATCGGGGCGGTCGGATCAGCCGGGGGCAACCCTACGCCTGCCAACTCTACCCGATCGCCCGCCAGTGCCAGATGGTGGGTGAGTTCGTAGACATAGCGATCAAGCCCACCGGGGTTGGTGGGAAACCAGCCTAGCCCCACACAGAGAATGTTGGCGGGTGATACCAGCGGATGCACATTCGACCAATCTGTAGCAGTCTTCACCAAACTTCCTCCGGGTTATGGGGTAGGGGACAGGATGTATTGCACCGACTCCCTAGGAGGCAGCGTCACCTCTAGGGATACCTCTGGGGCGGCGGTGAGGGCGACTGGGGTGGTGGCACTGCCATAGGTGGTGCCAGCGCCCATCCGATCGCCCCGATACTGCCCCGGTTGGGGAAGCGTCACTGCCACCTTCAGCGTCTGGGGTGTGGTTTCAAAATTGACGAAATTTAATAGGACTCGATCGGATTTGCCCCGACTTCCCGGTAGCGCTGCCAAGGTCGAGGTGTCCACGGCTCGAAAGTAAACGGTTTTGTAGCGCAGGGCATCTGGGTTGAGATAGCGATAGGGCAAGGGTTTGCCGTGGGTGGCGTAGGCGAGTGCGAGGCGACGAAAGGTTTGCACCCGGGATTCTTCTCCATCGACGCCAGGGTAAAGCTCTAAGTCCATTGGGTCGTGGGTTTCCCATTCCTCCACCTGCCGCAACAGGCTGTAGCCCCCGGCAAAAACGGCGTGTTGCATGACGCGATCGGCAACGGCAATGTGTGCCCGCAGGATGCGATCGAATTCTGCTGCATGGGGTTGGCTGGCACCCGTGTTGGCTTCGGCGTGGTGGTCATTGGTACCCGTCTCCGTCACCAAAAATTCCTTGGGAAAGCCATCGTCTACCCGATCGCCATAGGTGCGGAGGTTTTCGATGAAACTACCACCACGAAAGTCGTTGTAGGAGGAGCCGTAGGAATGCCCATTTGTCACCTCAGTCAGGGTTTCCACATCCCGGCGGTGGTCGAGATCCCGTTCCCAGCCCTCCGGTTCCCCCCCGGTTTCCCAATACGCCCAGCCGGGAGCGGTGGTTTTGACGTGGGCGGGTTTGATAGCATTGACGTGCTTGGCAACCGCCATCACCACAGCTTTGGAGCGATCGAACAACCCCGGCTCATTGTCAATTTCGTGGTACTGAAACAGGGTGCCAAATTCTTGAAAGAACTGGTCTAGATTCGCCTTAGCATCATCGGGCAATTCATCGCCCTGAAGCTGAATGCCGCCCGTGTGCAGGCGATTGGATACCACCGTCATGTTCAAATCCCGGTAGGTTTCCAACATCTGTCGCTGCAAGGCGGGGGGTTGCCTCTGCTGCACATCTGACCAATACACCGCCCGCATGGTGTTGCCGCTGTAGGCAATGCCCAACCACTGGAGGATGGCGGGAATGTGGGCAATCATGCCGGAATTGAGGGAAAAGTTATCCGCCCCCGCTTGAATCGTGGAACCCAGGTAAACCATGCGCCCGTGGATTGGTTCTGGGGCGGGCGATCGCAACTCGCTCAGCGCCAAATAGTCCCAGCCAATCGCTAACCCACGGGCATCGTCGCCATAGGGATGGGGGGGCAACGCCAACCGCAGGGTATTGGCTCCCACTTGCAACAGTTCTTTGGGAATGTAGAGGCGATAGGTTTGGCGAAATTGCAGAGGTTCATGCTCCGTATCCCAGGTTTGGATCAACCCACTGAGAATGCGTTGGAATAGACCGCCAGTTGGGCACCCGCGGCTTAGACTGCAACACTCGCAGGGAAAACTCAACCCCGTGGGCGGGCAGGGTAGCCAGGGTGTAGTGCAGGTCGATGGGGGCGCGATCGCCCACTAGCCCCCTGGGAAAATCATCCCACCGATCGCGCTGTTGCCAATCATCGGGAATTGTGTAGGCGGCAATGTCCGGTTGGGTAAATTCGTCGAGCGAGCGATCGTTATGCCCCACCTGCCACAGTGCCGATTCGGGGGCTGGGGTCACGGCGGCGACCAGCGGCGGCGAAGGCACAGGGAGTCGGGAATCTAATCGCAGGAAACCCCACTGCTGGAAGGCGATCGCCCCCAATAAACCCGCCAGCAACCACAGGACTAAACCCCTGCGAGGGTGCTCCGCCCCGATCGCCGATTTAAGCCACCCATCGTCCTATTCCTGCTCATTGCGCAGTTGCCAATAATATCGCCGTGCCGCCATCCCCAAGCCAATGAAACTCCAGAGAATCAAGCCTGATGCCCCTAGCATGGCACTACCAAAGCCAAACTGGGCAACCACTCCAATGACAATGGCGATCGCCGAGCTGACAAATGGGTCAGGGCTACCTGTGCTTTGCAGCAGGGTATAGATCAGCAGCAGCATTCCCCCCAAATAGGGAATCGCTCCTACCCAGCCAAGTGTAAAAAACATGTCGAGCACGGCACTATCAAACACCACTTTTTCGGGCTTGCCCTCCGGTGTGATGTAATAAATGCCTCCCGACCCCATGCCCAACGCATTGGAAAAGGCAATTTCCAGGTTGCGCTCGTAGATGGCTGTGCGGTCTTGCAGACTCTGATCCCGCCGGATGTTTACCAACGTATCAACCCGTTCGCTGATTACCGAAGCAAAGGGTTCTGTTACGGTTAATGGAACAACAATTAACAGCACCAACAAAATCGTGGCAAACAGACGAATTTGAAATTTTTGTCGCAACGACAAAATCAGGGCTGGAAATGCCACGATCCACCCCAGCCACGCCGTACGCACCAAAGACAACATGAAGGATAAATAGCCAACGCCCACCGCCGGAAACCGCAACCCACCCTTGTCATTAAAGATCAGCAGCAATCCTGCCATGATCGTGGTGGCAAAGGGTCCGGGAGAGTTCATGGTGCTAAACACCCGAATCTCCAGTGGTTCGGGGCGTCCAAAGGTAATTAGCTCTGTTCCAATAATCCAGAAATTATCCCATTCTGGAGCAATCATGTATTGATAGATGCCATAGCTCCCCATGAGCAAGACACCCCAGAGAAACACCCGGTAGGTATTTTGGCGGTAGTCTGGGTAATCTCGCCAGTTGGCATAGAGGTGAAACCCAAACAATACCGGGGTCATCCAGTCGAGAAATGCCCGCACGGCTGTGATCGGGGCATTGAGGACCATACCGACTAAAAAGCTGTACGTCACCGCCATGATGACTAATACAAAGGGCAAGCCATCCGAGCGATAAACTCTGGGGAAGTAGCGCAAGAAGGTGAATGCGCAGATGAACGTTACCAAAAATGGGGTGAGCAAAATCAGCGGTTGGTCATCATATACCCCCAGCCGATAGTCCACATAGCGGCGCACCCATGGGGTCAAAAACCAAATCCACCAGGTAAACCCCAGATAGAGAATGGGAAAGCGGAGGTACAAATAGAAGGCAGCCACCGTTGCCACCGCCGGAAACAGGAGACGGACAATGCTTCCGGCTCCTCCCAGCATCAGTAGCCCCATCAGCAGGGTAAATCCTAGGATCACCACCCATCCATTAAACGAAGAACGGGTGGGATAACTATCGGGTAGGGCGGGGTTTGGTTGAGTCGATAGCATAGCATCTGGCGTAGAGTGCAGGAATCGGAAGGGACATTAATTGAGTGGGCGATCGCCTCTGCTCCAGCCGTTACGGGCGTTGCAGAAAGGGTTTCTAAGTGATCTGGAGCCGCATGGTCTGGAGCCGCATAGATCGAACTGGGGGGATGCAGCACACGGGGTGTATTTTGCATTTCCCATAGTTTGGCATAGCGAATGTATTCACCCGTGGCTTTGAGGAGGGCGTGGATCAGTCCCCGTGCGCCCAGTCGAAACTCGCCTTTGGCAACGTAGCACCAAAGAAACCGTAGGAAGGGGCGCAGAATAATCATGATCGGATTGAGGCGGTAGCCACTGTCTTGCAACACTTGGGCTTCGAGGGTGGCGTAGCGGTTAAAAACGCTGATATATTCGTCCATGACATAACCGCGCCAATGCAACAAAATCCCCTCTAGGGGAATGGCTTTACCAGGAAATTGCACTTCTTCATGAACTTTGACCGATCGATCGTAACCACTGTATTTACGGTTGAATAAACGGACAAAATTGAGTCGTTTGCTGCGACGCGATTCGTTGGGTAGCAAGATTCCTAGGAAATCTCCCCGTCGATCCATGGAATAGCCATCGCGTTCATCTACGGGGATGCTCATTGCCGTTTGGATAGATCGGGCTAGCTCTGGCGTGACAATTTCATCACTATCTAGAAATAAAATCCAATCATTTTTGGCAAGGGAAATCGCCTGCTCCCGTTGGGCGGAGTAACCGAGCCACTCTTGTTCATAGACGGTTGCGCCTAACGTGGTTGCAATCTCTCTGGTTCTGTCAGTGCTACCCGAATCCAAGACGACAATTTCATCGACCCAGAGAATGCTGTTGATGCAGCGATCGATAAACTGTTCTTCATTTTTGGTCAAGATAACGGCTGATATCGAAATCACCCTGGCGTCCTCTCAATTTCTACTAATGGCACAAAGACGAATGGCACAAAGACGAATGGCACAAAGTTGCTTGATCAAGATGGCATCGCATCCCTCAATTGAGGTCATGTCGTTGCTGGTTTCGCCGTGCCGCCACCGCCGAAAACTTTCCTCGCTGCGTCACCCAAAACCGTTGCCAAGCTGTAACTCCAAAGCTTGCAGTAAATCGCAGGGCTTGTAG
>JAAUSV010000288.1 GCA_012032525.1 Leptolyngbyaceae cyanobacterium SL_7_1 | reverse complement strand
AAATATTCGACAAATCGCCTATCCCACAAAATTTCCTGGCGCCGTGTAAAACATGGCGAGACGTGGATCACCTGCACCACCGTCTCATCAATCCCACTGAGGGAGGCAACGATCGTCACCCGCGATCGCTCCAAGGATTCCGTTGTCGCTTGATAGAGGGGGCTGTGCTGATCGATCGGGTGCATCACCGTCCAACTGAGGGTGAAACTGGGGGTGCGGCTGCGCATTAAGGGTAGATCATAGAATCGCCGAATCGACTCGCCCTCCAGCGTCACCTCATCCCGCATCAAATACACGTGCAACTGTGCCTCTAGAATTTGGTTGCGCCGACGGTTGGCGGTGCGGAACATCAGTGTTGGTATACCGTTGTGGGGCGTGATTACCGCCACTTGGCTAAACATCACCCGCGCCGTTGGTTTGGTAAACCGGGCAAAGGCAAGCCCCGTTAGCATGGCAATCCCAACGACGCCAAACATTGCCTCGATCGTCACAATTGTATTGGTGTAAACCGTTTGGGGATACATTGCCCCATAGCCGATCGACGCCAGGGTTTGCACACTAAAAAAGAAAGCATCAAAAAACGAATAGGGGTCAGCATTGGCAATCCCCCCCGGTTGCACCAGATAGGCAAGGGCAAACACCGTATTTAGCGCCACATAAACCAGGGCAACTAGCCCCAAAAATCCCACCCAGGGAATCGTCAGTAGCAGGTGGTAGGGGTCGCGCCAGTAGGTATACCACGCCCCCAACCCCATCACCTGGAAGCGTCCACCTTGAATTTTGATTGAGATGCCAGACGAGGGACGGGCGCGTTTGTTTGGCGATCGAGGGCAGACTGGAGTTTCATCAGATTAACGTGCCGCAGAGGTACTCGGTTTGATAATAGCGGGTCGAGCCGTCATCTCCCTAGCGGTAGGTATTCAATATTGGACGAAATTTTACCACCGCTGCTAAGAGTGCCAACAGTGCATCAAACCCGCCCGCTCGTTTGCCCTGCTTCCACCACGTCATTGTGCCATAGAGTAACTTCACCAGATGGCGATTTTGGGCGATCGACACCCGCACAAACTTCAGCGCCACCAGGGTTTGCTGTCCTTTGCGTCCGACTCGCACCACCGCTGCGTCTACCCCAAATCCCTGTTCCACCAACTCTAGCCGCACGGTTGGGCTAGTAATTGTCGCCTCGCTGGTTAACGTAATTAGTGCTCCCGTATCTGACAAGTTTTCAGTCTGCCCCCAGTAGGATTGACCGGGTTGGCTCTCCTCGGTAAGTTTGCACAGGGTTTGTAGAGGAAAGCGATCGCTGGCTCGACGTACGGGTTGATCGATCGACGACAACACCGCCACCGTCATCAACACCGCATTGTAGAGCAACCAAAAGAATGTCACCCCTGAGCCAATCGGCATCACCAACCACAATCCCCCAAAATACCCCAAAAGATAGATGGTAATAATGGCGATCGTCAGTCCCAACACAATTAATAACGGCATCGTCAACCGCAGATTATAGGTTTTCCCCTCCGCCTTCACCCCCTTGCGCGTCACCTTACTCGCTTTGGCAAACGGACGCCGCAGCACCAACCACAGTCGCCGCAACCCTGGAAAACAAAAGGCAGTGTCATACACCTCATTCCAAAACGACGAAGTGCGGTAGCCAGAAGTCCAACCGCCGATCGCAAAATTTAGCAAAATAAACGGCACGAAATAATAAACCACCTCCGGCAGAGTCGCCAGGTAGGGCAGCACTCCCAGGTAAGCGCTTAATACAGGCGTCAGCAAAAATCCCAAGCGAAACACGGGTGAAAAACAGCAGAGCAAATGGGAAAACACATAGCTCTTTTGCACCCAATTCAGCTTCTGCCAAAACTTCACCTCATCCTGGCAATAGTGAATCTCCAGGTTCCCTTGCAACCAGCGCAGCCGCTGATCAATAAAATCTGCATAGGTGCGGGTAGACTCCCCCATACTCAAGGTTTCATTTAGAAAAATCAGCCGAAACCCCAACGTCCGCATCAAAAACGACGTTTGCAAATCCTCCACACAACAGCGGGTGTAGTAGCCCCCCACCGACTCCAAATGACTGCGCCGGATTACATAGGACGTGCCACAGCAAATCACACTGTTTGCCACATCCCAACAGGGCTGAATATAGCCATAGAAGCTCTCCTGGTCGTTTGGCATCAAATGCTCAAGTCCCAAATTGCGGGCGTGGTAATCCGGATTGTAAAAATCCTGCTTAGTCTGCACCAGCGTAATTCCTGGGTTCTGAAAAAAGCCCACGGTGCGATTGAGAAACGCCTGAAACGGCACAAAATCCGCATCAAACACCGCAATCAATTCCCCTTTGGTATGCTTCAGCGCGTGGTTGAGATTGCCTGCCTTGGCATGGGTGTTGTCAGGACGGGTGATATACTCACACCCCAGATCCTTTGCCAACTGCCGCATGTGAGGACGCCGGGTGTCGTCGAGAATATACACCGTTTTATTGGGATAGGCGATCGCCTGACAGCCAATCACCGTCCGCCGCACGATCGCCTCCGACTCGTTATACGTGGGCACGAACACATCCACCGTTGGCAGGTATTCCCCGGAAATCACCGCTTGAGAAAACCGATCGGCTTGCCGCTGGCGTTGCTCCGTGCTTGCCCAAATCGTATGCACCGTGAACAAGAAAAAGGAAACAAAACAGATTGCTTCGTTCAGGTACAAAAACAAGCTCAGCGTTGCTTCCACGCCACTAGAGAAATTCAACGTCGCCACAGTCCGCCAAACTAGATACCGCACTGCCAAGAACACCAACCCACTTTTCACTAGCAAGCGTGTTGTGTTGGTGGGCGGAATAAACCGCAGCATCAGGCAGAGTGCCACCGTGCCAACGGCAGGCAAGAGATTAGCACTGTGGTCGAGTGGCACTTGCAGCCAACCCGGCAGGGGGCGATCGCCCAGCACCACCTGCTCCCTCGAAAAAATCGTCGGTCCTGTGCTGTCCCAACTGAGCACAAACACGGTGCTGACAAACACCAACAGGCTGACGATAAACAATGCCCACACCCAAGGAGCGATCGCCGTTTGAGTGCCTACGGGCGTACCGGAGACAGGCTTCGCTGCCCGCCTCATTGAGAACGGAAACAGAGTAGACATAAGCCGTTACTGCACCTTGAATGTGACTTTGGCAGTGTAGCCGACGTAGCAAAACTGTTCGGGCGTCCCCCGATCGGCGTTGGGGTCTAGCTCCACTCGCACCTGGCTAGTACGCGGCAGGTGTTGGGACACCGTCACCGCCACATCTTCACCCGCGGCTAGTCGTCCAATCCCCGATCGCACCAAACTCACCTGTCCTTGCAACATCGGAGCCGTCTCACCATAGAACTCAATCTGGGCAGGTGTGCCGGGAGGCAGCGATCGCACCGCCTTTTCATCCACAAACACATCCACCCACCGCCGACTGCAATCTAAAATCTGCCCCAAAGATTCCCCCGACTCCACATACTTGCCTGGTTGGGTCGCCAGTCGCCACATCACCCCCGACACGGGCGTAATCACCAACCGTTGCCGCTGCCGTTGCCAATCCGCCGTGGCTTGAGTCAGTTCCGCCCGAATATCCTTAATGCCTTGGGTCAGCGTTGCCACGTACTGGCGCTGGTTTGTCACCTGCTGTTGCAATTCCTGGAGGCGAATCCGGGGGTCGTAATTGCTGCGAGTTTTATCCAGGGTCAGCCCTTGCTGAGCCGCCTGTTGAGCCGCCTGGGAGGTAGTAATGCGGGCATTGAGGCTAGCCACCTCCGCTTGCCGCTGAGCCATTTCCAAACTTGCCGTATCCAGGTTGGCTTGGGGAACCGCGCCCTGCGATCGCAACTCACTCATCCGCTGATGGTTGAGTTGGGCGAGCCGATAGCGGGCTTGGGCACCCACTAGATCAGCTTGGGTCTGCTCTACACTTTCCTGGGCAACCACGGTTTCCAATTGCGATTGACGCTGCTGGTCAGTTGCCACCTGTTGCAACAATGCCTCCTGCTGAGCCAGTTGCACCTGTGCTTGGGCAAGTTGAGCCTGCTGCTGATTCAGGCGAGTCTGAGTTGATTGCACCGTCAGCTTACTAATTTGATCGTTTTGGATACTGAGCAACACATGATTGCGCGTAGTTAGAGTGCCAGTATCGGTATGGAGGGCAGAGATAGTGCCCGATTGGGGCGCTTTCACATCAATCAAAGTGCCGTTGATTACCGCATCAATACTAGAAACCGAAGTCAACCGCCGTTGCAGCAGATGGGCTGACCAGGCAAGCAATCCTAGACTAATGCCGATTAGAAGAATATTTGAAAGACGCGATCGGCTGGGCGCTGGATTTCCGGATAGAGGAGGGGCAACCGCGTAGTCCTGGCGCGAGGTTGGAGCTTTTTGCATAAACGACAATCTGGTAGAGCACGACAGTTGAAGAATGAATAGCAGAACGACGCCAATTGGGGCAGCATTCTGGTTGTTTTGAGAGTAGAGACGGTGATCCGCCTTGTGGCTCGACTGCGTTTTGTCCCAAAGATTGAGTGTGAGCAAACGTTAGCAAAATGACTGCTAAATGTTAAGAAAATCAAAAGTACAGCATAAGTCGTGAACCCCCCTTACGGCAACCAAAGAAGAATTTTCTGGCGGAAAAATACTTAGGTAGATTAATTTCAGACGAATAAGAAGAGGTTACTTTTCGCCTGTTATAGCCAACTTGTTCACAAAATAATATAAATTTTTACAACTTTCTCTCAGATAACCTAGAGTAACCTTAACGAATCGCTTCAACCACTTGACTGCGTGCTGGCAGTAATCAGCGCATCAGAAGAATCAACGTTTGTAACAAACCCACGATTACTCCTAAAATTCCCCCCAAATTGACAATCCCCTGCAATTCGCTCTTGACAATACCCTGAATGGCTAACTCCAAATCCTCTGGGGACGTTGCCCTCACCCGGCTAATAATTACCTGATCGATATCTAGAATCGGAATGGCTTGGGCTACCAATACCTCCAGATCGCGTTCCAAGTAGCGCTCTAGGACCAACGCCAATTCCTTACTCACCTGGGTGAGGGAAGAAGAGATAATTGCAGACTCGCGCAATCGATCGAGCAGCAGTTTCGTCAAATTTGTCCAATCAATCGACTCACTCAACCCCTGTAAAACCTCCGCTCCTCTGACTTGCAGATAGCTGCGAACCGCTTCTCGCATGGTTTTTCGCAGTTGTCGCACCGTAGTGACTGGCAAATTTTGTAGAGAGAGGTTTTGCAGCAGTTCTTGCAATCGTCCCTTGACACCCAGAGATTTAGTTAACTCAGCTAGGCGCTGGTTAGCCGCCTCCTTTTCATCTAAACAGAAGGTGCGTAATCGAGTCAGGGCATTGCGTACCCCAAAAAGATTTGCCACCACCCAATAGGTGCCGCTGGTTTTTTCCCGAAATCCCTCATCAATTACCTGGATATTGCGATCGGTCAAAAAATCAACGATCGCCTGACGCAACACATCCGGCGGCAATGCAACTTGCAAGAGCCACTGTGCCAACTGCCCCGACTGCTCATCGGTCAATTGCAACTCCAACAACACCTCATCAAACACCTGGTTTAGTTGATCTTCCAAGAAATTTTCCTGGCGCGACCAAACTTTAATCAATCGGGGCAGGGATTGTCCAAACAAATCCTGTAGGATTTCTGCCACGATCTTGACAGTTCGTTGTTCCTTGTCTTCTTTAATTTGATCAAGGGCAAGCGTCAACAGCCAATAAATTGCCCCCTGTATCCGTTCCATTTGCAACAGCTTTCGCGCTAGCTTCTGCAACTCCTCCGGCGTCAGCAATGACCCCATAATCGTGTCCGCAATCCGCTGTGCTAAGCGCTCCTGATTGCTGGGAATCAGCCCAGGGGTAAATGGCAGTTTTCGTCCAGCTAAATACAGCGGCTTATAGGGACGAAAAAGCATTTTAATTGCCACATCGTTGGTGAAATAACCGATAATTCCACCAGCGATCGGAGGGAGGAGTAATAACCAGAGGCTGTATAAGTCCAAGGGAGATGACAGGGAAAATAGGGAACAGGGTCAGGGAAGTGGCTAGTGGGTGCTGGCTGGTGGCTATCGCTAAAACCATCAGCTAATAGCTATTAACAGCGATCGCCCAACAACGTCCATTCTAACGATTACTTTCTTGCCACCAACACTCCCATCATGCCAGCAGCGATCGGGTAATGGATGACGTCAGTAAAACCAACGTGACGTGCCAACTCAACCTGCGCTACTCCGGTGGGGAAGCGATCGAGACTGGGACTGATATAGGCATACTCCTCCTTCAAGCCAAAATTCGCTGCCATCGGCACCACCCACCTGTCCAAATACCACTGTTGGAACGTGCGCAGTTGGGCACTGGCAGGGCGATGGAAATCGAGAACAGCAGCAGTAGCGCCTGGTTTGAGCACGCGATGGAGTTCCCCCAGGCTGACTGCAATATTGCCCACATTTCGCAGTCCATAGCCCATGGTTGCCAA
>JAAUSV010000287.1 GCA_012032525.1 Leptolyngbyaceae cyanobacterium SL_7_1 | reverse complement strand
GGAAACGGGGGCGATCGCTAGGGGTCGTTCCTGGTCGTCCAGCGAACACCAACTCTCCGACGGTGGGGGCAGACTCTGGCAGATAAAACCAAAGGGTTGGCAACTCTGCCACGGTGAGGGCAAGCTGGGCTGGGCTAGCTCCAGCGGTGGTGCCACAATCTTCTAACTCAACCTCCCCAAACCCCGGAGACAGGGCAATCAACTGCTCGGTGCAGTCCCCCCGTGCTCCACCCGATGTCCGGTTGGGCGGTCTTCCCGTCCCCCCAAAATCATCCGCTGGTGGGGTGTAGTGCCATTCCGGCTCAATGGGGGGCAGCGCTGGTGCAGCGGGTGTACCCGCTAGCAGAAATAGAACGATCAGTGGTGCAAAGGCGTGTGTCATTTTGCTCCGGGTTCAGGATCTCACCATAGAACTGTCGATTGTGCCCCTAACTCCAGCCACAACCACCGCCGTGCCAACCAACGCCAGTACTGCTGGAATCAGGGGCAGCCAGATGCTTTGCCATACTCCCAGCCAACCAGCGCCATACAACACTGCCAAACTCAGGGCGATCGCCCCTGCCAAGTTTATGCCCGATCGAGCCAGCGTCCTCCCCGATCGAGCCAGCCCTGCTTGCCAACTCACCGTTACACTGCCCCCCACGATCGCCCATCCCCCAATCCACACCCATTCGCCCCACTCTGGCAGCCAATGCAGCAGTGGACGTCGATCGAGCACCGCGCTGATAATCTGGCTAATCATTTGGGCGTGAACCATTACCCCTGGAAGGCGTTGATTGTGCGCCACGGCATGGCGATCGATCGTATCCGTGGTGATGCCAATCAGGACAATTCGATCGTGCACCTGTTGCCCCAGTTGGGAGTCGTTTGCCCCACTCAAAACATCCCTCAGCGCCATTTGCATCGGCTGGTTGGCATCGACGATTGAGCAAAATCTGGTAGCCCATTGCCTCCATCGGAGAAAGCTGATAGCCACCAGAGTTGTGGGCTAGGCGGGGAAACCCTACGGTTCCCAGTGCGATCGTCCCCGCTGGCGATCGCCGCAGCGGAGGCACCCCCGCCGCTTGCAGATAGCCCAGGGCAATGCGCAGGCTAAAAGCTTGGCTGGTGGGGCAAGCCTCGCTGGAGGTCATCCCCAATAACTGCCGCCGCACCACCCCATCGGGATCGATCGCCCAATCGCTAAACCCGATTGACTCTGGCAAACTCCCCGGTGGAGCAGCAATGCTGGGGGTGTCCTGGGTTTGCCCCACCCGACAAATACTGAAAAACCAATCCGCCGCCCGCACCCGCTCTGCCAACGCTGGATCAAAAGCAAAATCGTGATACACATCCAACCCCAGCAATCGTGGCTGGTGCGGCGTTAGGATTTGAATTAGGCGCAGCAACGCCTGATCGGAGAGGGAACCGCGCCGTGCCATTCCCTGTTGATCCTGGTATTGAATATCGGCTTCACCGACGCTGATCACCACAATCCGATCGTCGGCTGGCTCTGCCGGGCGCAGTTGCATCATCTGGTCAAATGCCCGCAATTCAAACGATTGCAGCATGCCCAGCGATCGCACCCCCATCAACAAACTGCTGAGCAACATCGCCACGATCGCCATCCCCTTCAACCGTTGCCACATCGGGGTTCCCATGCCCCGACCTTGCTGGCTGGCTGGCTGCGGTTGGGCGGGCAGGCTCCCAGACACGCCGCCCAAGCTTTGCCAATCGGGGGGCATCTCCAGGGAATTTTGACAAATCACAGGCAACCAACTGGCACAGGGAAACTCACCCTCCCAGCCCTGCAACCGTTCCCGTGCCTGCCGCACGGCTCGATAGAGCGACTGACCCTGGGCAAAGGAGCGCAGAAAATATTTCAAAAACTCCTGGGCAATCCGATCGGGAACGGGTTCTCGCATGGCAATGATTTGAGGCAAATGCAGTTGCTCCAAGTTGCTCACCAGCCCCAGCCCATCACAGGAGTTAAAAATTGCCAGTCGCAACCCATGGGCGATCGCCTGCCGCAGCCCATAGCGCAGCTCCTCCAGGGTCAAACTCGCCTCGGCGTTGATGTACATCCGTCCTGACTCGGCATGGGTTTCGCTGTGCCCTGCGAAAAACAGAATGTCCCACGGTTGCTCCCAGAGTTGGTCGTTGATCTGCTGGGGCTGAGGCTCCACCAAAAACAGCACCTCCGCCCCTGGCAAGGTTTCTAGCAAGCGGCGATCGGTTGCCACATCAATGCCATCGCTGTTGCCCAAAATTGCCAAAATGCGGATTTTGTCTTTATTTAAGCCGGGTTGTAGGGCTGGGCGTTGGGCGATCGCGCGGCAAAACCCCACCTCCGCCTGGGTGAAGCGTTCTATAAAACTCCATAAGTGCCAGGGGAGTCGGCGCAACTCCCCCTCTTCTGTCTGAATCAGCAATCGAATCGGTTCGTCTAAGCTCAACTCTTCGCGCAGCCGCCGATCGATCGGGCGAAATGACTCGGATTCTAACCACTCCGCCAGACCATGGCGGACTTCCCGTGCCCAACGATCGCACTCCTGCCGCTGTTGAATCATTCCCCCATAGATAATTTCCTTGGGCTTGATGCGGCTAACCAGATCCAGTCGGCGATAGGCGTGTTGCCAGCGACTCAAATAGCTCAACAGGTCTGGATTGGGGGGCAATCCGCCGTGCACCACCGCAAACGGGCGATCGCCCTCCTCTGCCAGTTCGAGGGTGACGCGCCATCCCTGGCGATCGCCCGCCCGGTTGCCATCCAGTTTGAGTGTCACCAATTTTCCCGTTGGCATTGCCCTGTCCTCACACCGTAAATGGTTGCAGGATAGTAGCATTATCCAGGGTCACCCGAATGCTAAACTGCTCATCCCAGGCGGCGCTAAAGACTAATTGAATCATTTCCGTACTGCGGGCTTGTGCCTGCATCACCGCCACCCCAGCCCCATCTAAAACACACAACTCCAAAGCAGACGGCAACAGCGTTTCATCCTGGGGGCAGAGTTTTACCCACACCTCCACTTCCATCGCGGTCGTCGATCGCACTCCCACCAGCAACACCAATGGAGCGGGGTCAGCTTCTGTGAGATGCAGCAGCTTGCCCCGCACCACAAAGGCTGACGAGTCCGCTGCCTCAGCCCCCCTAAACGCCAGGGCAGGTTGGTGCCACCCCAACACCGTTTCAGCCGTGCTCCAGCCCATTTCCACCCGATTCTCCAACCACTGGCGCAGCGTCGCCGCTTTGAGGGGTTGGGCGTGTCCCAATTGATCGAGGTGATTGAGCAATTGATCGAGCGATCGCAATTGCTCTAGGGGCAACGCCTCAGCCGTCATCGTCGGTACAAATCCCAGCAGTGTTGCCTCCTCCAGCGCCGCATCCAGTTGCACTGCCACAAATCCAATCCGCCCATTCCACACCTCAGCGGGGACAACGCAGAGGGGTTGGTCGGGCAACACCGGACGACATTCCAACCGTCCCTTACCAACCACGTGTAAGTCTGCCACATCTGCCAACTGTTGCAGGGTCACATCCCAACTATGACTGGTGGGTAAATCGGTTTCAATCCCCAACCAATTCAAATAGCTGTGAACGCTGTAGACCGCTAATGTGTTGAGATAGGTTTGCTTCGCTTTTTGGGGATGGGGATGGTGCTGGCGAAAGTGTTGTGCCAATTGATGCATTTTCAGCGTGATTGGAATCGTCAAACCTGAGTAATGAGTAGCGTTTATCATACGTTTGGTTGGTGAGGGAAAGTCGCAACAATTACAGCAAATATTGTTTGAATTTGGGTGCAAATTTAGCCAAGCAACGCTGGTAGAAACTACTCAACGTCTGGGTGCTAATGTCAAACTCAGCGGAAATATCCTGCCAGGAGTAACCCGCCAATCGACATAACGCCAACCTTTGAAAACTAGCGGATGGATGGTTGACTACGTGGGTTGTTTGAAAAATGCCCTCCGGATCTTCCTCTAGACAGTGGACAACCTCTTGGGACAGGGATGGAGTCAGGTGGGGATTTGTTTCGTCAGGATTGTGGCGATCGAGATCGTCTAGACTAATCCGTTGGATTTTTCGTGGATCAATGCCTTGATGGACAACAGGCAACACCTCTCGGCTCGCTTCAATAAAAAACCGCTGATTTAGCAAAAAGTTTACCCATTGCAGTACTTCCCCCCGCTGCGGCGAATAGCGATCGATTTTCTCACAGATGTAGGAGCACAACCGTTGCACCGCCTCCGCATAAATCTCTTGATAAAACCCCTGGAATTGATTGCGCCGTGGACGACTGAGCTGACCCGATTGCAGGATGGCACTCAACAACTGACTGAGAGCCTGTTGCCGCTGCCTACTCTGGGGAGGAGACTGCTGGGCTTGGATCGCTAGGTGTTTTAGGCGATCGTTAAGGGATTGTTCGACACGCGGATCGGATTGGTTCATTATCCTGGGATAGAAACGGTGGGGCGATCGCCACGCCGAAAGAGCGGTGAAGGCAGTGGCAAACCCCTTCATCCAGTTCTCATGGAAACCGTGGGGTTTCTACGCAGCTTTTTGCCAACCTCTTCAAAACTTTTGAAGACACCCTATCGCAAAACCCATCCCCAATCCTAGAGGAACGACAAATGCCAAGGTCCCTGGCTTCTTCAAGGAGCCGGGAAGCAATCGTCAACTGGCAATTCTGGAAAAATTATCCTGGCTTTTTATTTAACAATTCTTCAAAATAAGGGAGGACGGCACACGATATTCCTGAATAGGGCAAACACCATGGCTGATATGGACGATCGCAAAAAGCGAATTATGGAACATCTCTCGCGCAGTACGGGTGACTTTATCAAACGCAGCCCTACCGCTTCCCCAGAGCGCAAGCAGCAGATCCTCGATCACATTCGGCGGACGAAAGGATAGGGAGCGATTAGCAGTTAGCGATTAGCAGTTAGCGATTAACGCGGTGTGTGCATTCCTCTAATGCCTTGTGGGGTGGGCATCCTGCCCGCCCAGCCCGGATGGGTAAGCTGCCCACCCCACAAGAAAACAGGCATTTCAGCCATCAATAGGCACACCGCGCGATTACCCAACTGCTAATCGCCAGTCAACCTAGCCATGCCGCTGCTGATGCCAGTGCCACGCATGGGTAAGGATCTGATCGAGATCGGCGTATTGGGGTTGCCAGCCGAGGAGAGTGCGGGCGCGATCGCTGCTGCCGACCAACGCGGGCGGGTCTCCGGGACGGCGATCGCACTCCACCACTGGAATCTCGCGTCCAGTGATCCGTCGGGCGGCTTCGATCACCTGTTTGACGGAAAAGCCGTTGCCGTTGCCGAGGTTAAAAATATCGCTGTCGCCGCCATCGAGGAGTCGCTGCAACCCTAGAACGTGGGCGGCGGCTAGGTCTAGAACGTGAATGTAGTCTCGCACGCAAGTGCCATCTGGCGTTGGGTAGTCGGTGCCAAATACGGAAATGTGGCTACGTTTGCCCAGGGCAGTTTGTAATACCAGGGGGATGAGGTGGGTTTCGGGTTGGTGGTCTTCGCCCAAACGACCTTGGGGATCAGCCCCGGCGGCATTGAAATAGCGGAAACAGACCGACTTCAGCCCATGGGCCACGTCAAAGTCGGGTAGCATGCGCTCCACCATCAGCTTGCTGGCACCGTAGGGGTTGATCGGGTGCTGGGGGTGGTCTTCGGGGATGGGGGAGGATTTGGGAATGCCGTAGGTGGCGCAGGTGGAGGAAAACACAAACCGTTTAACATCGGCAGCTTGCATTGCCTCTAGCAGGCTCAGCGTACCCATGACGTTGTTGCGGTAATATTTGGCCGGATCCGTCACCGACTCACCCACGTAGGCAAAGGCAGCAAAGTGCATCACAGCCGCGATCGAATGGCTGCTAAATAGTTGGTCGAGCAATGGGCGATCGGTGGTGTCTCCCACCACCAACTTGACCTGCAAAACCTGCTCAATCAGATCCCGATGTCCATAGACCAAGTTGTCTAGGACGATCACCTCAAAGCCTGCCTGTTGCAGCGCTAAAACAGCATGGGAGCCAATGTATCCCGCCCCTCCAGTAACCAAAACAGTGGGTTTATCCTGCGACATCGTTATCCCTCACTTCATGAATTGCTCATTTTGCGCTTTGTCAATTCTCTAGAAACTTCTCTAAAAACCCGATCGTTGGGGGGTAACTTTGCTCAATCTTCATATTTTGTGCCACCCTGCTCTGGTAAAAACGCCGAGGCGGGGGGTTCGTTATGCTGATATTCAAGTTCTGCGTTTACCCCTCACCCAGCCGCCACCATGGTGCATCGACCCATCTATCTGGATTGCCACGCTACCACGCCCCTAGACCAGCGGGTTTACGAACTCATGCTGCCCTATTTCATGGAACACTTCGGCAATCCTGCCAGCGTTGCCCATGTCTATGGGTGGGAAGCAGAGGCAGCCGTGCAGCGATCGCGCGAATCCCTTGCCCATGCCATTCACGCTACTCCCGAAGAAATTGTCTTTACCAGCGGAGCGACGGAGGCTAATAACTTAGCCCTCAAGGGGGTGGCGGAGGCGTATTTCAGTCGGGGACGCCATGTGATTACCCTGCAAACCGAACACAG
>JAAUSV010000286.1 GCA_012032525.1 Leptolyngbyaceae cyanobacterium SL_7_1 | reverse complement strand
TTCTAATGTATCTATCTATCCAATATAGCAATCCTGTTTGAACCATGAAATCCTGCCGCCCCAGATCCCCGGCTTCTTGGAGAAGCCGGGGATCTTTGTTTCACGGTTGATTTAGGATTGCTATAATTGATCTTGTGTTTATAAAATTGGTATAAAAAAGCGCTAATCAATTGTTCAATCACAGGCAGGTTTTTTCTGTATCTCTTAATAATGGTCTCGATCCTTTGTTCGGATAGTCCGTCTTTATTGCCAGAGAAAGTCTTACTACCTTCTGTTTGCACAAAATTACCAAAAGTTTCATTCACATATTTTATGTTAGCTATCTGAATTGCTTTGAAGATAAAATCTAAATCCATTGTGTAAGAGTCTTGTACGTCATACAGCCCCGTAATCTTGTGTAATGAGGTGTGATAGAAGTAAGCAGAAGGATTGCAGGGCAAAGGATTTACATTCCAACCAAGTAGTAGTTGGTTTAGTTTTAGCTTTTCGGGCTTATTTAATGTAATGAAGTTACCATTGAAATCCCAAACGTTACAATTTCCTACTAGAAGACCAGGTTCTTCTAACGATTTAAATATGTTAGAAACCTTATTAAGGACGCCAGGTTCGTAATAATCATCGACGTTTAAGATAGCTATAATATCTCCTTGCGCCATATTGATTCCTTTATTCAGTGCATCAGATTGTCCTTCATCTTTTTCAGAGATCCAAAGAATGTGAGGATGCTTTTCTGCATAATGCTCAATAGTTTCTGTTGTTCTATCTTGAGAACAACCATCTACAATAATGTGCTCAATATCTGAGCAGTCCTGCCCGATGACGCTTCTAATACAAGCTTCAATGAAGCGTTCGCCATTATAAACAGGAGTAATAACGCTAATCATAGAGAACAAAGGTAACTCTTAGAAGGAATTTAAAGACTTAGAGCTAGATAACTTTAAAGCTAAAACTGTGACAATGCTG
The DNA here is from genome assembly GCA_012032525.1 of Leptolyngbyaceae cyanobacterium SL_7_1. GTDB lineage: Bacteria > Cyanobacteriota > Cyanobacteriia > Elainellales > Elainellaceae > JAAUSV01. Next base: position 5,633 of record JAAUSV010000286.1, on the reverse strand, counting down.
ATTGACTGACAAAACGTTTGGCATAGGTTGGGTTGAGCACAGCGAAACCCAACATTTACAATGGTTCTGCGTTGGGTTTCGTGCCTTAACCCAACCTACGATTTTTCAAGTATTTCAGAAGTTTTGTCAGTCAACCAGGTGACAATGTAATGCGATTGCTCATACACTTCACCATCAAGGCTGGTGATACAAACTAGTAATTCAACTCGCCTCATGCTGCATCTGGTGATACTTCCAAAGCTTGCCTTGCAGCGATAGCAACTCCTGATAGGTTCCCTGCTCCACAATTCGCCCCTGTTCCATCACCACGATCTGATCCGCCCTCATAATCGTTGACAGCCGATGGGCGATCGCAATCACCGTTCGCCCTGCCGACAACTCCTCCAACGATCGCTGAATCAATCGTTCAGAAACCGAATCCAACGCACTCGTTGCTTCATCCAAAATCAAGATCTCTGGATTTCTCAACAATGCCCGGGCGATCGCAATTCGTTGCCGTTGCCCACCAGACAATCGCACCCCCCGATCGCCCAGCACCGTATCCAATCCTTCCGGCAACTTCTGAATAAACTCCACTGCATTCGCTAACCGAGCCGCTTCCAGCACCTCCGCTTCGGTCACATTGTCCAAACCGTAGGCAATATTGTTGTGGATGGTGGAGTTAAAAATGAACGTATCTTGACTCACCGTTGCCATGCGATTGCGAACTGATGTGACATCCAACTCCCGCAAATCAATCCCATCGAACAAAATGCTGCCCCGCGTCGGGTCATAGAAGCGAGTAATCAAATCCGCCAGCGTCGATTTTCCAGCACCCGATGCCCCAACCAACGCTACAGTCTGCCCCTTGGGAATCGTTAGCGTGATCTCCTTCAACACTAGATCCTTAGCGTCGTAACCAAAATCAACCGCTAAAAACTCAATCCCTTGGCTCAACCCTCTAAACGGAATATGACCATTCGGCAAATAGGGTTTACCCTCCGTGCTCAACAAGTTTTCAATATTTTGCACAGACCCCTGAAGCCGACTGAGCGCAGAAAACCGCCCACTCACCTCCTGAATTGCGGGAGCCGCCCGAATCAAAATGAAGATAAACGTTAGCAGGGAGGCGATCGTCAAACTACCATTGCCAACAAACACCCCAATCCCCACTACCAAAATCCCAATCAAAACAATACTGGCAACCGCCTCCGCGATCGGACGAATCAGGGCATATCGAGTCGTGGCAATCTTGGTCGCCGCCATCACAGTATCACTGGCTTGATAAAATCGCCGTCGCTCAAAGTCCTGCGTTGCAAAGGCATGGATCGTCCGAATACCATTAATGAATTCTGATGTGGTAGTCACCAATTGCCCCCTAGCGATCGACTCCGGAAAGCTAGACTCTCGCACCCAGGTATTCAGCGTTGAGATGCCCACCCCCGCCAAACTGAACAACGCAAATGCCAGCAACGTCAGTTGCCAAGAAATCCCCACAGCCAGTATGCCGTAGGTCAACACAATCATTGCTCTGACAAAAATGTTGGTAAACGTTGAAACCGCTTCTTGAAGTTGACTCACTTCAGATGTAATCGTGTTTAACAATTCACCCGCTTTTGTCTGACTATAAAACCGTAAACTCAACGCCTGTAATTGCTCAAAAACTTGCTTGTATAAGTTATTGACTAATTGCAGCTTGCCAAACTCAGCATAGATAGTGCTGAGGTAGCTAAAGATCACCCGCAGCAACGTTGAGAGCAACAACAGAGCCGATATGCGATACAAACGGCTCAACGGCGGAGCATTAATGCCTAAAATCCAAACATCAACCCATCCAATCCCAGTCTGCAACGGTTGGGAACTCGGTTCTACAAGATTTTGTAGGAACGTCAGCAGAAAACTAATCCCAAACCCCTCAAAAATAGCGGTTAATAGAGAAAAGATCAGGACAAGAACAATTAGACCGGGGAACTTCTTAATTTCTCGGAGAATCAGCTTATTTTCTTGCCAAAAGTGGGTTGTTTTGAGTAGCCGACGCACAAATGCAGGAGATTGATATTTCATTAGGAGCAGGGTTGTTTGATGCCACTCTAGATCAACGGGTCTTGAAAATAGAGCAATGTTGGAAACTGATCAAGTAATTCCACAGATACACGGTCAAACAGGAACTAACGCCTCCTCCCCAGAGACTTTCACTAAATCTTCACGCGGTAAGGGAACTTTTCAAACTTGAGATGAGGTTCTGCAACTTTTCCACTCTCCTCTCCAGCGCCTACTGTGTACACACAAGTCTAGACTGGCTTCGCTCCAAGCTGCTTCGCCCCCTTAAACCCCCCAATTTTGGGGGACTTTGAAGCACAGAATTAGCTCGGAAGTCCCCCAAACTTGGAGGGTTGGGGGGCGGTTCGCCAGAGACTCTGCTAGATTCGATCACTTGTGTGTACACGGTAGCCCTCCAGCGCAGATCGATCGACGGCTTACGACACAGCACGCGATCGCCTATCCTCTAACTCTCCCCTCCCTGCAAACCTTGCGACTGTCATCACAAAGTCCTACCTGCATTTGACTCAAAACTTACAACAGCCTCCTTGCCTAATCACTTAGCAATTGCTGCATAACAAAATTTACAAAGGCTGTTGCTAATTCTATAGCCTGTTCCGCCTCATCTCTTTTCGGCTCCACTACATTTCCTGGATAGCGAAACTCAGTGGCATAGGGAGTCAGCATTGCTGCCATCGTCCTCCACCGAGAGAACTCCTCATTTTGAGACGAACACAAAGCCAAAAGCCTATTTAAATCATGCGTTTTTTGAAAGAGCACATCGTGGTAGGTCAAGTAACCCTTAATTGCCTTTTCAACCGCTTGCTGACAATGATAGGCAGCGATGTCAGGATAGACATCATCGCTCTCAAGTAAAACACGCGCTGCTCCTAAATCTCGCTGACTTTTAATCAACCACTGCCTAATCTCTTGCTGCTTTCCCTCATCCATACAATACTCGTCCCCGATGAAGCGCTTGATACACAAGCGATGTCACCACCGTAGCCGATCGCTCCACCTCCTTACGAGTCATCACAATCACCTCTGTGGGAATTGGCAACCCCCATAAAAAGTGATAAGCCTTTTGTGCTCGACGATGACGAGGTTCATCCGAATCAGCCACAATTACCAGTAAATCAATATCACTATCCACATTCGGCTCCCCATAGGCATAGGAACCAAACAAAATCACCTGTTCTGGCTGCAATCCCTCCACCAATCGCCCAACAATCTCGTCCAGCAATTCAGCCGACAAAGCATTCGTCGGCTCTAAGGGGTGGGTAGAGTGATTTAATTCCGTTGACACGGTTGATGGTTAAGCCTAGCGTTACCAATCTATCTTGCTTAGGCTTCCCTATCAAGCCCAACTCGATCGACGGCTTACGACACAGCACGCGATCGCCCCCTACATCTCCCAACTTTGGCTCCCAACTTTGGCTCCCAACTTTGGGGAACTTTGAACACAAAACGGCTTAAAAGTCCCTCAAAGTTGGGGGGTTGGGGGGGCAGTCCGGATGACAGTTGTTACTTCTCAGATAATCTATTAACCCTGTAGCGTCATTTGATTTCGTCGTAACGTTACTTGATCTCATTGCAGCGTTACTTGATTTCGTTGTAGCAAAACCTCACCAACATGGTAGTCCTCCCATCAAAAATCCCGTAGTAAGGGAATGGCAATGCCATTCCCTTACCCAGACATTTCATAGGGGCGGTGATTCATCCTCCAACCCCATCCCCACCTCAGAGACACTACGGATAAAACGGTATCAAATTAAATAAGTATATCGAAACTTCATAGATCCTGCGGAGTCCGATCGCCAACTTCATCTTTACCTTAGAAATCGTTCCACTCTAAATCAGAACTCTACTATGCCTAGAAAAACTCGTAGCTCCAGGGTGATTGCCAAAGCAGAACAACGGGCGATCAATCTCAAAATGATCAACCCCACCCTCCAACTCAACAGCGATCGCACCCTGGAAAGCTACGTTCAATCGATCGATCAGTTGCGCGAACGCCTCGCCACCTACAACAGCCTGCTTGCCCAAATCGATCTTGCCCAAACCGAATTGCTCGAACGCGAAAAAGCCCTAAAACGCTTGAGCGAAGACATGCTGATCGACGTCGCCTCCAAATATGGCAAAGACAGCTACGAATACCAAATGGCAGGGGGAACCCGTCGCAGCGATCGCAAACGCCCCGTGCGCAAAGCCCGATCGATCGCAGACGACCCAGAGATGCCCTAGCAATAAAATTTAGCCGCACCAGAACTCCGGTCTGTGCAGAAGCCGGGGTTCTGCAATTTATGTATTCTCTAGAACTACTTATCAATGAAGCCGAAAGTATATATTGAAACGTCTATTCCTAGCTTTTATTACGAGAGCCGTTCTACACCTGACATGGTGGCGCGTCGAGAATGGACACGAAAGTGGTGGAGCAATGCAAGGGAAACCTACTTGCTTGTAACTAGCCTTGCAGTACTAGATGAACTCAACAGAGGTAGTTTCCCTGGAAAGGCTGAGGCAGTGGAAATGATTAGTAGCCTACTTTTTGTCTCTATCGAATCCGCAATTATTGAAATCGTCAACGTGTACATTCAACAGCATCTCATGCCTAACGACCCAATTGGGGATGCACTGCATCTTGCTTTGGCTTCATATCATAAATGCGATTTTTTGCTGACCTGGAACTGTCGGCACTTAGCCAATGCTAATAAGTTTGGTCATATTCGACGCGTGAACGCTATGCTTGGACTATATATCCCAATGTTAGTTACCCCATTAGAACTACTTGGATAAGATGATGAACAAGGATGAAGTAATTGGTCGAATTCGTGACGTTCGCCACATCATTTCCCAAGAACATGGACACGATCCTCACAGATTGGTCCAATACTATATTGAACTTCAAAAGCAATATCCCCAACTTATCCAGTTACAGGAAAATACCCAACGGGATGAACGAGAGGAAAATCTAGAGGCATTCTCAATAGAATGTAAGAATCAGTAATAAAATTTAGCCGCACCAGAACTCCGGTTTGTGCAGAAGCCGGAGACCGTTGACTTGCTCCTCACCTTAAAACTGCTAAAACAAGAAAATCCTTACAGAGCTTGACTCTAACCCCAAATCAGCCTACTCTAATCGCTTAGGTGTTTGTGCGATCGAACACACGATCCGCACTCACCAGACACCAAAAATCTAGTCAGCGCTATCCATGGCTGTTCGCGCAACCATGGATAGCTGACCACCAACGTTGTACAGGCAACGCCGGTAGCTTGGGAGATTTTAACACTCCGATAAGCCACCCTGTTTTGCGCTGCGATTGGCGGGGTGGCTAGGTTTTGGCTTTCCTGAAGCCCAAACCAAACTAGGAGTATGACCCATGACCGAACGATTCGATGGTTCGTTGAATGATGCTGAAAGCGATCGCCTCTCCCCTACCTGCGAACTACCGCCCTCGACCCGCAGACCCCTGCGGGTGTTGCTAGTGGGCGATCGCCAAGACGTACTTGATACCATTAAAAATCTGCACCAACGCGGCTTTGCCCCGGCAGGCGAGTGGAGTCGGGCAGTCGCCTGTCCCACCACCGACGAGGTGATGCAGCGAGTGGTGGTG
>JAAUSV010000285.1 GCA_012032525.1 Leptolyngbyaceae cyanobacterium SL_7_1 | reverse complement strand
CAGGGGACTCCTTCTCCCTGCTCGTAGGTGCGGCGCACCAAGTGTCCAGGACCTTTGGGTGCGATCATGACCACATCCACATCGGCAGGGGGCACGACTTGGGCAAAGTGGATGTTAAACCCGTGGGCGAATGCCAGCACCTTGCCCGGCTTCAGGTGGGGTTCGATCTCGTTTTTGTATACCGTTTTTTGAGTCTCGTCGGGCAGCAAGACCATGATGAAATCGGCAGCCGCCGCCGCATCCGCCACCGACTTGACCGCCAACCCCGCTGCCTCTGCCTTGGCTGCTGACTTGCTCCCCGGATATAGCCCCACAATGACGTTCATGCCGCTGTCTTTGAGGTTGAGGGCATGGGCGTGACCTTGAGAACCGTAACCCACAATGGCGATCGTCTTGCCGGTCAATAAATCTAAATTTGCATCCGAGTCATAGTACATGCGAGCCATAGCATTTCTCCATCCAGCGATCGAGTGATTTTTCCAAGCTCTTGATTGTACCAAACTCTGAAGACAGGCTGGTATGGAGAAGAGGTTAAGAGTGGATGGGGTTGAGGATGGATTGAGGCTTGGTTTGCGGTGGTTATAGCAGCGAATGGCTAATCGTTAATTACAAATTGTTTGAAGACCCATCAACCTACTGTGAAATTTCAGAGTTTTATTTTCCGGAAATCCGATTGATCGCCAGTAGAAATGGAAGGAATTTAGTTGATTCAGGTTACCGATGATTCAAAGGCTGATTTTCCAGGTTTTGTAAACCGCTAACTCAGTAGTTAAACGTGATTTCCGTAAACAGAAAATCAACTCTCATCGCATTTGCATAGTTGTCCCAACTCCCATTAAACGCTGCTTTGACAACTTTGAGATGCTTTTCACTGAGTCAAACTTCCACCGTTCTGTAAACGCCGATTTAGTAGTTAGACGCTCTGTTTGCAGACAAAAAAACCTTGCCACCTAAGGAAAAAAGGTTGCACCAATCTGATTAAACGCTGATTTGCTGACCTTTGGTGCCCTTTTTATTGGATTCGATCGCCCAGCCGTTAAGGGTTAACGGTTCTGTGTTTTACCTGTTGATGATCCAGATAACCCGACGGGTAATCCCTGGTTTATCTGAAGTTTATCTAATGCGATCGCCATCGTTTGATCGAAAAGGCAGATCTCCAGATCCCACTTAAAGCTGCCTTAGCGGTCTAGAAACCATTTCATCCAAGTCGATCGCATCCCTCTTGAGTGGTGCTAAATCATTGCGAGCTATCTCATTTCCAGTATTGAGATAGCCCCAGTGCTTGGTTGTCATGCGTTTGAAAAATTCTGTCTGCACAGGCACCCCTGTCCATCCTGTCGTTCACCAATCATTGAGACTGTTATATGTTGAAGCAATCGCTACAAGTCCAAGCCAACTCGTCTAGCGCTCCCCTGAGTAACTCATCTGTCTGGATGATCGGGAAAAATGATAAATCCCTGGGAGAGTTTGCTGGTCGGGCTTCCGCTTCGTCATCCTATCAGCTTCCTCAGGACTGGAAGACCAAAACCAATTGGTCTGATTTTCCCAAAGGGTTGGAGGGCAATGGCGGCGCAATTGACATTAAGTTCAATCTTGATGCTTTGCCCAAGCATGGGGTTGAGTTTGCGTTGCGCACGCTGGAATCTAAGCAGCGCGTCCCCGAACTCGCAGTTTACGCCAACGGCACCTTGGGCGGGTTGATCCAAACGTGGGATGTGGATCACCCCTCCTACAAGTTTGGTGACACCTACAAGTTATATATTCCCAAAGAGCTATTGCAGACTGGGTCGAACACGTTGCGCTTAGATGTTCCCAACCATCCCTATGGCTCAGATGCTAGGAATTTGGCGATCGGGTGGGATTATCTGTCCTTAACGGAGTTGCAAACTCCCGCCACCGAAGCAACCCACGGCAAAAAGATCTACATGGGAACGGTGATTCAACCGGGAGACAGCAACTTTTCCCTCAGCCCCTACTTGATGAACCAGATCGAGCCAATGTTGAAGTGGATGGGGATTGCCCATAGCGGTAATACGATGCGGGCAGTGTATTGGTCGGATGTGCAGCACATCCAACCCCCCGCCTTGCAACGCAAAATGCTGGAGATTTACCGCGATCTAAATATGACCGTGCTCACCGATCGCCTCAATACCAACCAATTTAGGGCTGGAGCCGATGGCAATCTGACGGCAGGGGGTAAGGAGAACCTAGACAAGTTCTTCAGCGACTATGGCAATCTCTTCCAATATCACGAGATCGACAATGAGCCGGGGTTATTTAACCGTCCAAAGGATACGGTGGCGGCGATCGGCAGATATGTCAACCAAATTAAACCGGACCATGTCAAAACCACCGCTCCGGGCTGGGCATATTGGCCCACAGGCGGCACCCCCAATGGTTGGGAGCGCAACGTCGGACACCGCAGAGACATTGAAAACCTGGTTCAAGCGACCAACGGACATTCCTATGGCTCCTCCTATCGCGACATCGAGGGTGGCAGTTTTGTGGAAAACCTCAAGGTGTATGGCAATACCCTGGATGGCTTTGAGAAAGAGTTTGTGGTGACGGAAACGGGCACCAATGACTTCCACTACGAAAATGACACGGGTTCTAGCCAAATCCACGCCTCTGAGTTCGATCGGATTCTCAGAGCGCACGTCGCCGTTGCCGATCGCTTTATGGTTCACGCTGCCTTTGGTGGGGACTATAGCGTCTTCAAAAAGGTGGAGAACTGGGCAACCCATGACCCCCGCAATTTGGAAGCCCATCCCGGCGTCAAGGGCGAGGATACTCGACTAAAGACCTTCCGCCGCTTGGCACTAGCCTATGCCACCCACGGCAAACCCCTCTCCTTTAATTACCTCAACCGCGATGCCCTGCAATACAAAAACGTCTACTTCCGCGCCGTAGACACCTCCACCTTGGCACCCCTACCGGGTAGCGGCGGTAAGTCAAATAAGGTCTTGCTGAACTTCGTTAACTTTGAGAATAGCCAGCAGACAATCAAGGTGCGCGTGGCAATGCCGGGGAAGGGGGCTTATAAGGGCGATCGCATTGGTCAGGGCAATAAATATGCCGATGCCGTCTCCAGCGTCAACTTCAACGCTTCTCCCTATATCGATCTAGAGGTGACGCTCCCGGCTAAGGAGTCCGTGCAATACATTCTAGAGGGTACGGGTGTCACTCCCGTTCCCAACCCCACCCCGGTTCCGGTGCCTGCACCCACTCCCAACCTCACCCCGGTTCCCAATCCCACCCCGGTTCCCACGCCCATTCCCACGCCTACCCCGATCACAAAACCACCGACACCCACCCCTAGCCCAACCCCAGTGGTGGGCACTGGCAAAGGATTGTTGGGGCAATACTTTGACAACGCAGATTTCACCAACTTCAAGCTCAGCCGCACTGAAGGGGTTAACTTTGATTGGAAGGGTGGCAGTCCCGATGCACGCATTGGAGTAGACAGCTTCAGCGCTCGCTGGTCTGGCAAGGTGCAAGCGCCCAAATCGGGAGAATATACCTTCTATACGTCTTCTGACGATGGCATGCGCTTGTGGGTCGATGGCAAGTTGCTCGTCAACGACTGGAACGACCACGCTGCCAAGGAAAACTCAGGCAAAATCACGCTAGAAGCAGGCAAACAGTACGATATCAAGCTGGAATATTACGAAGATCGTGACAATGCCAGCGCCAAACTTGCCTGGTCTGCGCCCAACTTGGCAAAGCAAATCGTGCCCAAGGAATCGCTGTTCGCTCCCTAGGAGGCGTTAGGTGAACTAGTTAAATATCCCCAACCTGTGGGGGCACAATACCGTGCCCCCACAGGTTATGTCCCCACAGGTTAAACCCTAGAATCGTAACCCGACGCCTCCCTGTACCGATACTCCCGTATCGTTGCTGTTGCGGTAGGAATCAAAGGCGATGATGGCATTGCCAAACAGCACAAAGTCACTGCGAGGAATCCGATGATCGATGCCTGGTTGCACGACAAAGGCGGTTTGGTTGCCGATCGGGGACGTATTTTGTTCTGAGTCTTGAAGCGCAATCCCCGCGCCGATGTAGGCATCGGTATACCAATTGAGGGGAATGTCGTAGGAAACAGTGGGGACAATAGCCGTGGCATCGGAGATCAACACCTGCGCCCGCAGCGAAATCGGCACTTCTAGCAGTCGATATCGCACCGCTACGACCCCTGCGCCCCCACTGTCATTGGTAAATCCGAGGGAACCACCCACCCCCACATAGCTGCCGTATGCCGCTTGTGCCATGGCAGGAGAGGACGCCCATGCCGACCCCAAGACGAAACCGATCGCGCCTATGCCCATTGCGGCTACTCGTTTACTCCAAGCTATCTGTTTCAAGCCACACCTCATTGTTGGTTACACTCCTCGATCGCCTGCCGACTACATCAATGCAAATTTTATCAATGCAAATTTTAATCATCGATTCGGTTTGATGGAATTTTATCAAGAGATCGGTGGTTCTTTTAACAAAAGATCCCGCCAATTCTGCTCGAATGGAATACCAAACCTTAGCCCAGTTTCCGGTAAAAATCCACTGATTAATTGACGAATTGTAGACTGTGATTTCTAATTGGGAACACGATCGAGCAATTATTTACAACGGTTCATCCGATGAAAATTTGGGGACGCTTTAAAGAAGCTCTAAATTTTACTAAAACTTGAAGAAAAATTTGAGGTTGCCCATCGCTTCTTGATAGTTGATTGGTGCAGAAGGACTTAGATTTTGCTCATCCACCCTGGTTTTAGTTGAAATTGGTGAGAAAAATCCGGTTATTAACGACCAAACTAGGGAAATTTATAAATTATTTTGGTACGTCATTCACCTACTACCCCCTACCTACTGCAATGCGAAACGTTTTGTCCTCGATCGCCTTCGTCGCCTCCATGGCAACCCTATTGGGTGGCATCGTCTCTACCGCCCATGCCCAAGAGCGCCAAGGCTGTTTCATGCTCACCAACCGAGGGGAATGGGTCGATCTCTCACCCCTATGCCCCAGCGCCGCGCCCTTTGCGGCGGCTGAGCCAGAGTTGGGCACAGGCGATATCCAGGCAACCTTGCGCTGGACAACCACCGATGACTTGGATTTGGCAGTGACTGACCCCAACGGACAGGTGGTTTACTACGGTAGCCGCTCCATTCCTTCGGGTGGGCAACTCGATGTGGATGCCAATGCTGCCTGCGGAGGGACAACTTCTAGCCCGATCGAAAATGTGTTTTGGCCCCCTGCCCAAGCTCCTCAAGGCAGCTACTCGGTTGCGGTCAATTTGTTTAGCCGTTGCACTAGTGGCTCGGCAGCTATTCCCTTTGAGTTGCGATTGTTGGTGCAAGGCAACATTCAAACCCTGAGTGGGAGTGTGGGCGAAGCAAATCCAGTTGCAACGTTTCCCTTCACCCTGCCTTAATTAATTCAATGGCTGTCAGTCCTTGACTGACAGCCATTGAATTAATCTTGAATCCCAGATTAGCGACTAATCAACGTCAGAGATTCGCGGGGAACCCACCCACCTGTGGCAAGTTCTGCCCATTGACCGCCCCCCGCAGACGCCACTGACCCGGTTGTGCGGACAATCTCACCCTGGTAAAGAACCGCTCCGGTATTTAGTCCGTTGGGGCGATCGCGCACCGCCACCACTGCCTGTTCCACCTGAGCTGTTCCCGGTGCAAACGATTGATCGCTCACAGGAATGAGAGGGGGAACCGCTTCTCCCTGGCTGATCGGAGTGAGAAATTCCTTGGCGACCCATCCGGTTTGGGCAGAGAGCTTGCCCCACCGATAGCCGCCCGTGTAAGCTTCCTCGCTGGTGAGTCTGACTAGGCTTCCTCCGGGCAAATTGCCAATCACCTGACCCGCTGGGGTGGCTCGTATGTTCAGCTCAGAAGACTCGACGCGATAAACCCCCGGCAAAATCCCTGGCAGCGTCACCGCTGGACCACTGCCATTGCCAACAAATCCTCGCAAATAATCGCCTGCCACCCAGTTGCCATCGGGACGCCGCACCCAGGTATAGCCCCCGTTGAAAGTCGAAGAAGCTGGGCTGTAGGCAACTGCGACTCCATCAGGTTCACCGCCCACGATCGCACCGTAGGGAGCATTGCGCACATTGACGCCAATTTTGCTGGGAGTTTCGACAACCCCTCTGGCAAGCCCTCGATCGCTGACAAAGACCGCATTGCTAGTCACCCCAACACCGCTAGTGGAGACTAGCCCCGCTGTCGTTACTCCAGGGTTGTAGCCGATCGCCGTGGCACTGGTGGCGCTAACGGCGGGGTTGAGACCCAGGGAACTCAGGGTGTCGGCTCCCGCAACTCCATCGGCTACTAGCCCCCGATCGCGCTGAAACGCAGTCACCGCTGTTTGGGTTAATGCCCCATAGAAGCCTGTGTTTTCTCCGTTGTAATAGCCCGATGTTCGCAATGCGGATTGTAGGGTTTCTACACCAGTCCCCGTATCACCGGGACGCAGTAGCGCATGGGCGGCTTGAGGCAGCACCGCAGACGTGCTTAGGAGAGTCAGCATGGAGGAAAGTCCTAGCCAACCCGAACTTGGTAGGGAAACAGAGGGGAGGGTAACACGGGTG
>JAAUSV010000284.1 GCA_012032525.1 Leptolyngbyaceae cyanobacterium SL_7_1 | reverse complement strand
TCGAGCATCAGCGCGTCGATGGGACTCGTCAAAGCCGTGCGCCGACGACAGCAAAGCACCAAAGCTCAATCGCTTGACATTTGGGCGGATGCCTTAACTTGACACCTATGGCATCTTGCCCGTCTGGACTGGGCAGGCAGGATGCCCACCTCACAAGGCATTAGAGGAATGCGCGTTAATCGCTAGAAACTTCCTGTAAAGACTTTGGTGGCTGGTCCGGTCATATAGAGATGGTCATTCGTGGTTGACCAGTCGATCTCCAGGCAACCGCCCGGCAGTTCTACCGTGGCTTGGCGATCGCACTTGCCATTCAACACGCCTGCCACCAGAGACGCACAGGCTCCTGTGCCACAGGCAAAGGGTGATGCCCGCGCCGCGCTCCCAAACACGCATTTTCAAATAGTTAGAATTCACCACTTGAATAAATTCGCTGTTGATCCGCTTGGGAAAGGCGGGGTGATGTTCAAACTCGCTGCCAATGGTTTCTAGGGGAATTGCCATGACGTCTTCGACGAAAGTGATGCAGTGGGGGTTGCCCATGCTGACACAGGTGACCTGCCAGGATTGTCCGGCTACTGAGAGGGGGCGATCGATCACCTTTTCATCCGCCGCTGCCAGGGTGGTGGGAATTTCTGCGGCGAGCAGTCGGGGAGCGCCCATATCCACCGTGATCAAGCCGGAGGATTGCATTTCTGGGTTGATCATCCCCGCCAACGTGTGGATTTGATAGCGTGGCTTGGAGGTGCCTGTTTCAGCCTGCTCTAGATCTGCAACGAACTGCGCCATGCAGCGGATGCCATTGCCACACATCTCTGGCTCTGACCCATCGCAGTTGAAGATGCGCATGGTGTAGTCGCTGCCTGCCTGTGCGGGGAGGGCAAAAATCACACCATCTGCCCCAATACCAAAATGGCGATCGCACCAGTGCACCGCTGCCTCTGGTGTAATCAGCGGCTCTGGCTGCTGCCGATTGTCAATTAGGATAAAATCGTTGCCTAACCCGTGATATTTCGTAAAGTCGATCGTCATTTCACTCTCCATGCTTAGTATTAATTATGGGCGATCGGGGTTTGTTATGAACCATGGGGAACTGGCGATTAGCAATTAGCTAGTAATGATTCAATAATTATTCAATTCATATTGATCGGAAGGTTATGACAACTGAACTAGAAACGGGATTGCCGAGTATTCGCCAGATTCAAACGTTGACTCGCGACGGAACGGAGGTCGAGTTGAAGCTGAGCACCAATGACCTATTGACAGGCAAGATTCGCTGGCAAGATCAGTATTGCCTCTGCATCATTGACCACTACGATCAGCCGACGATCGTGTGGCGGCAAGCGATCGTCTATCTCAAGCCAAAAGCTTAAAAGCAGTTCGTATCAATATCGGCAGCTCACAGGACTAGCTGTCAGAATTGCCGTCTCGTAGTGGATCGCTGCCTGCCGTGGTGATCGCAGGAATCGGCAAAATGCTGGGTTCTTCAAACGGGGCGATGTAGAGCCGTGCCTGATTGAGGGCATAAAATTTGCCGCAGAGGAGGAGGCGATCGCCCGTTTGCACATCACTCTTGCCATCGGGAAAGCGAATATACTTGCCTTCGCGGCGAATTGCCTGAACGAGTACTCCAAACTGGCGACGAATGTGCAACTCTGACAGGGTTTTGCCCACGGCAGGGCTATCAGCGGGAACCAGTAGCCATTGACAGGAGGCATTTTCACCGGGAATGGCGGCTTCCCCTTTGACCAGTTCGCTAAAGGCGGACAGTTCCCCCGCTTCCCCAACCACCAGCAGGCGATCGCCCGCTTTCAGGAGGGTTTGGGCATCGGGGTAGTCAATCTCCTCACCCTCGACTCGTTGAATTGCCATTAAACTTGCCCCTGTCAGCCGCCGCAGATCGGTTTCCTCGATCGTCATGCCCACGAGGGGCGAATCGTCCGGTAACACGTACCATTATTGTTCATTTCCTGAGTCACCGTCTTTAGATCACGGGAGATCTCGTAGGCAGGACGTTCAGGCAGAAATTCTAGGTAGTGGGTGCTGCGCACCTGCTGGACTTCTCGCTGAATAATCGGCATGGGCACGCCAATGACACCAAACAGGTGGGCTGAGAGTTCTAGGCTGGCTTCAAATTCGGGTTGCACCACCTCTCGTGCCCCCAACTGGTAGAGCACTTCAATGTCTTTTTGATTGTTTGCCCGCACCACCACGTCCAATTCGGGGGCGAGTTCGAGCGATCGCTTCAAACACAAGCGCGTCGTCATGGCGTCGGGGAGGCGATCGCCATACCCTTCGCCCGCTGCACTCCGGCAGTCTCTAGCACATGCAAGCTAGCGGCATTGCCGTAGACGTAGGGAATTTTGGCATCCCGCAATTCCTGAATTTTTTGTTCGGATTGGTCGATGACGATCACCGGATAGTTCTGATTTTGCAATAACCGAACAATATTGCGCCCCACTTGCCCATACCCACAGACCACCAGCGCACTCTGGGTCGGGAGGTCCTCGGAAACACCCTGTAGCTCATCGGTGCCATCGAGTAGACGTTTTAGCCAGGGAACTTCCTCCGCCCACGCGAGCAACTGGGGCACTAACCGCAAGACAAAGGGGGTAAACACCAGTGTCACCGCCGTTGTTCCCAACAACAACAGATACACCCGTCGGGAAACCAAGCCCAGCACCTGCCCCTTACTAGCCAGGACGAAGGAAAATTCCCCAATCTGAGCCAGTCCCAATCCGGCAATCAGAGCCGTACGCAACGGGTAGCGAAAGGCTTTGACCAGGGGGGTGATGATCAAAAACTTGCCGATGAAGACTAACGCCACCAATCCCAAGATCAGCTCCAGGTTCGCCCAAATAAAGCCGGGGTCAATCAACATGCCCACCGCAGCAAAAAAGAGACTGGCAAAAATATCCCGCAGCGGCTCGACATAGGTGAGGGTTTGATCCGCGTATTCCACCTCCGAAATCATTAATCCGGCGATAAACGCCCCCATCTCGATCGACAGTCCTAAGTAATCCGTCAGCAGGGCAATCCCCAAACACAGCGCCACTACACCTAAGAGAAATAGCTCTCGACTCTCGGTACGTGCCAGCAGACGCAATAATCCTGGAATTAGCCAGATGCCCGCTCCGATCGCCCCAATGCCAGCAACGCAGTCTTGAGCAACGCCCAACCGATCGCCAAGCCAATTTCTTCAGAGGGCTGATTCAACGCAGGTAACACCGCCAGCATCACTCCCAAGGCTAAATCTTGAACGACCAAAATCCCCAGCATGACCCGACCGTGGGCAGTTTCAGTTTCGTTGCGCTCCATCAAGCACTTGAGCACGACTGCGGTAGAGGAAAGCGACAACACCGCTCCCAGGAAGATTCCCTGAGTAGGGGATGTCACCCAGCCGATCGCCACCGAAATCAAAGCCGTCACCCCAATGGTTGAGAGAATTTGTAATGTTCCCCCGCCCAAACTAATTCCCCGCACCTTGCGCAACTCGGCAAAGGAAAACTCCACCCCCAGGGCAAACAGCAGGAACGCCGCTCCAAATTGGGCGAGGGTTTCTACTTGAACGAGTTCTTTGACCAGCGCTAGCCCCTTGGGGCCGACGATCGCCCCGCCCACCAGATAGCCCAACAACACGGGTTGACGCAGGAGC
This sequence comes from Leptolyngbyaceae cyanobacterium SL_7_1, assembly GCA_012032525.1. Lineage (GTDB taxonomy): Bacteria > Cyanobacteriota > Cyanobacteriia > Elainellales > Elainellaceae > JAAUSV01. The sequence goes on along the minus strand of JAAUSV010000284.1, from coordinate 2,963 downwards.
GCCGCCACCAATCCCCCAGAGGCAGCCGCCGCTAAGACAATCACCAGGTCAACAATTAATCTAAAATCTTCTTGCACAGAGTTCCGATCAAAATTTGAGATAAAACTTTAAAGTCTCCTCATACTAAGATACAAAGTTTTCTATCGCTGATTCGATGAAATTTGCTGGTTTTACTGAAACAGCAGTGGGAGTAATGTTAGGCTAACGTGTCAACCATGCTGATCTTATGGTTTCATTTTCATCCTTTGACCCCCTTTGATCTATGACGACTCCTCACACTCCTGACCTGTCTCCACCAAAAACGCTCCTGCGACAACTCCGATGGTTAATTCCTGCCCGCCCTTGGATCAGTCTGGCGTTGGGGCGATCGCCCTCGTCTCTGTCCTCACCAGTCGGGCACAGGCACTACAAGTGCAGGTTTATCCCACCGAACCCCAACTAGGGGACACAATTTCGCTGATCATGCAATCCGATACGGGGGTGACTCCGACGGTGCTGTTTCAGCAGGAATCCTATCCTGCCTTTCCGATCGGTGGTAATCGCTACCGTGCCCTGTTGCCCACCACGCCGCTCGACCCGCCGGGACGGTTAGAGATTCAGGTGAATGACGGCAGTGAAACCCGCAATCTGGCGCTGGGATTGCGCGATCGCGATTTCCCCACTCAACGGATTACCGTGCGGGGTGGAGGTTCTGGGGGCACTGATTTTGAATTCGATCGAGTGGCGGCATTTAAGGCATTGGTAACACCAGAAAAAATTTGGAACGGCGCATTTGTCCGTCCCAATGCAGGAGAAATTACCTCAGTGTATGGGGTGCGGCGATACTATAACGGGGTGTTTGCCAATGACTATTACCACAAGGGCGTCGATTATGGCGGCGGCACCGGATCAGCCGTAGTCGCTCCAGCCGCGGGACGGGTGGTACTGGTGGGACGGGAGGCAGACGGGTTTGTGCTGCACGGCAACACGGTCGGCGTTGATCACGGGCAGGGGGTTTCCAGTATCTTCTTGCACCTCAGCCGGATTAATGTGGCAGAGGGCGATTTTGTCGAAGCCGGACAGACGATCGGCGCGGTCGGAGCCACCGGATCAGCCACCGGACCGCATTTGCACTGGGGCTTGTATGTCCACGGCAAGTCGGTCGATCCAGTGCCCTGGCGCTACGACGGCTTTGAGTAACGATTCTTGTATTTCCCTGCATCTCGCCCTGCATCTTTTATGAGTGACGCCCTGTTTTGCATTGACCAATTGCGAGTCGCCTATCCCCATCAACGGGGCAGTTCCACGGATCGATCGGCGATCGATTGGGCAGTCGATCGTGTTTCCCTAACCCTGAAAGCCGGGGAGCGGTTGGGCTTGGTGGGGGAATCGGGCTGTGGTAAATCTACCCTGGGACGTGCCGCTATGCGCTTGCTCCCCGCTGCCACCCAAGTCGAGGGGCGCGTCACCTTTGCCGGGGAATCGGTGTTTGATTTTACGCCTGCCCAACTGCGGCGATTTCGGGGAGAGGCGGTGGCACTGGTGTTTCAAGACCCAATGACCCGCCTCGACCCGTTAATGACAATCGGCGATCATTGCGTCGAAACCCTGCTTGCCCACGAACCTCACCTATCGCGATCGACAGCCAAGCAACGGGCGATCGCCACCTTAGAAGCGGTGAAGATCCCTGCCCAACGCTGGACGCAGTATCCCCACGAATTTAGCGGTGGAATGCGGCAACGGGTGCGATCGCCCTCGCCCTTCTGCTCAACCCCAAATTGATCGTGGCAGATGAACCGACGACCAGTTTGGATGTGACAGTTTCGGCTCAAATCCTGCAAGAATTAGTGCGGTTGTGCCAGGAACGGCAGATGGGATTGCTGCTGATCTCCCACGACTTGGCGCTGGTGGGGGAATATTGCGATCGGATTGCGGTGATGTATAAGGGCAAATTGGTGGAATCGGGGAGTACGGCAACGGTATTGACCAATCCCCAGCACGATTACACGCGATCGCTCCTGAAAGCGGCTTTACACATTCAAGCGGGGCAGAATGGCAAAGAGCCAGGATTTGAGCAAAAACCAGTTGCCCCACTGCCACCGGGGGAAATTCTCCTACGGGTAGAAAACCTGCAACAACATTACGCACTGGAACAAAGCCTTGTTGCCCGATTCCTCACACGAGAACCCAACCCAGTGATCAAAGCGGTGGATGGGGTGAGTTTGGAACTGCGGGCGGGAGAGATCCTAGGACTGGTCGGGGAGTCGGGCTGTGGGAAAAGCACGCTGTCTCGAACGATTTTGCAGTTAATTCCACCTACGGCGGGGCGAGTAGAATTTTTGGGAGAATCGATCACGGGGTTGTCGCGGCGATCGCTGCAAGAACGTCGCCGCCAGATGCAGATGATTTTCCAAGATCCCCACGCTTGCCTCAATCCCATGATGGCTGTGGGAAAGAGCATTGCCGATCCCCTGCTAATTCACCACTTGGCAGATGCCAAGACCGCCGTAGAGCGGGTTCACACCATGCTAGAGCGGGTGGGTTTGACGCCTGTTGAGGATTTTTACCATCGCTATCCGGGGGATCTGTCGGGGGGACAGCAACAACGAGTGGCGATCGCCCGTGCCCTGATTACCCGACCCAAGCTCTTAATCTGCGATGAGCCGGTGAGTATGTTAGATGCCAGTGTGCAGTCTCAAATTTTGGAATTGATGCTGGAACTGAAGCGGGAGTTTGAATTGACCTACCTGTTTATTACCCACGATCTTTGGGTAGCTCGGTTTTTGTGCGATCGCATCGCCGTGATGCACAGCGGTCAGATCGTTGAACTTGGAGAAACCAGTGCCCTCTTTACCAACCCCCAACATCCCTACACCCAAACACTGCTCCACGCCGCTCCCCTACTGAGCCGCCTCCAACCGACCTCCCCCTGAGCTAAAAAAATCCCTTCTGATAGAAAAACAGGATGAATCAGGGAGGATTCA
>JAAUSV010000283.1 GCA_012032525.1 Leptolyngbyaceae cyanobacterium SL_7_1 | reverse complement strand
TTGAGCGCTTTTTGGGCTTCTGCATAGACCACTTCCCCCTGTTGCCATAGGGTTTGCCACTCCTGCACAAGGGCTTGGGCATCTGCATAAAGGGGGCTGGAGGTAGGGATACGTTGGGCAGTGGCGATGGCTCCGTCGCGATCGCTGGCTGCCATTTTTGACGGGCGATCGTCAGAACTGCTGCTGACCATTGCTCAAGCCAGCGTTGGGCTTCGTGGTGGAGGGGATGATCGGGAGTCCACTGCTCCAGCAATGCCAAGCCTGCAACAAAGTCTGCCAGTTCACCGGATTGGGCGGCTTGTTGGGCGCAGTAGAGTTGGTCAATGTCGGGGAGAGGGGGAAGTCTGGGCGCAATCGGCGGCGGGTGGCACCCGTGTCATCAACAACAATGCCGCCACCCCAACGCTGCCTGTCATACAGCAAGCAGTCATGCTAACTAAGACCCAGCGCCAGGATTTTGCCCTTGGCGGCAGCAGGGAGGGCGTCACCGCCAGGGAGGGTAGGGGCAACGCGCTCACCTCAAAGGAGGTATCGATAGACTCATCGGGTGAAAGCTGATGCTGACGATTTTTCTTCCCGTTTGACTGATTAAATTGGCTTTCCACCATAATTGCCCGTCCTACTGCGCGATACCTATGAAAATCATATTTTCAGATGAAGGGGATAGCGTGTCACAGATGACACAGTTTTTATATCTTTTATGCTTTTTACGCTTTTTATGTCTTTTGAGCAAAGGAGTAGGCTGGTAATCCGCTTGTGGTAGTGGGGAGGGAAAACAAGTCACCTGAGTAAAAGCTTTGGTCAATCTCAGCTTCACTCAAGCCCACGGACGCGCTAGTGATATAGAGCGTCGTTAGATCGGGGTCACCAAAGGTGCAACAGGTCGGGCGCTGCACGGGCAATTGTACTCGTGTCATTTCTTTGCCCGATGGATCGAATCGAATCACACTCCAACCGTCCCACATAGACACCCAAAGGCATCCCTCTTGATCGATCGTCAGCCCATCTGGCACAAAAGTTTCAGCCGTTAGATCAATTAAAACTCGCCGATCGGCAAGGCTGCCGCTGTCGAGGTCAAAGGTATAGGCGTAGATGACTTGTAGAGGAGAGTCGGCTAGGTAAAAAAATTGTTGGTCAGGACTCCATCCCAATCCGTTGGAGACCGTTAATCCCTCATCCATGACTTGCAGGGAACCGTCCGGATCATATCGATAAAGTTGGGCAACGGGCGCTGTCGGACACAGGGAACCCACCCAAAACCGACCAGCCGCATCACACTTGCCATCATTCAATCGCATGTTGGGCTGGGCATGCTCCACTGAAATGATCGGGGTGATTTTGCCTGTTTGGGTATGGAGAAACGCCAGATGGTGCCGCTGTGCCATGATTAGGCGATCGGCTCCCGCCGGAGCAATACATCCAACCACATCTCCCACGTCAAAAAACCGATGGGTGCCAGTGCTGGGTTGAAATTGGTGCACTCGATGGTTGTAAATGTCTATCCAGTAAAGCTGTTGTTCATCGGGCGCCACAGGGGTCCTTCCCCCAACCGTGCTCTGGCTGGGAGGACATGGTTAAGGGGAGGCTCGATGGTATTCATACCAATCTCCAGGGGCTAAGGGGGGCTAAAAGGGGCTGACGTTAGTCTAGCTGGCTTTGGTGCTGGAGAGGTTGCGATCGCCAGATAAATTTGACCCGGATAGGGTTGACAGTGCGCCCAAGGCAGCATCGAATAGGCGGCTTGGCTTGAGGTCATCTTTGACCAAATTCCACAACCGTTGTACCTCCTGCGTGTGAATGCGATCGTCTTCCACCAATGCCAAAATCAACTGGCGTCGGAGGGATTGCCCCTCGTCGGATAGGAGAAATTGCAGACCCAACTGGGCGGTCGGCAAGAGATCAAAGCTTTGATCCGCACGGGCGATCGCAATCAGGTTCTCTAACCGATGCCACTGAAACTTACCGTCTTTAAACAGCACCTCGATCAGCCGTTGCCGCAGTTCGGGTGATTCATCCGTTAACAGGCGCTTGGCAATGTAGGGATAGGCAATCTCAACAATTTTGAAATCGGGGTTGAGGCTGAGGGCTAACCCTTCCTGAGTAACGAGCGATCGAATGATCAAGGCAAACTTGGCAGGCACCCGGAAGGGGTAATCGTACATCAACTCGGAAAACTGGTCGGTGATGGTTTTGAAATTGAAATCGCGGACATTTTGTCCGACGGCATCGGCAAACACAGACTCCAGGGCTGGGATGATCGGGGTGATGTCGGTATTGGCAGTGAGAAATCCTAGATTGACAAAATCTCGAGCAAGATCGTCGTAGTCTTTATTAATCAAATGGACAACGGAGTCTACCAGGGTTTCCTTTGAACGCTGGTTGAGTTGATCCATCATGCCAAAGTCAATATATGCCATCCGTCCATCGAGCATGGCAAATAGATTGCCAGGGTGGGGGTCGGCATGGAAAAAGCCAAACTCTAGCAGTTGGCGCAACCCAGAGGACACGCCAATGCGAATCAATGCGTCACTATTTAACCCAGCGGCTTTGATGCGTTGAATATCGGTGAGTTTAATGCCATCAATCCACTCCAAGGTCAGCACCCGCTGACTGCTAAATCGCCAGTAGATCGACGGGACTTTGACCTGGGGATCATCCTGGAAGTTGGCGGCAAATTTTTCGGCGTTGCGTCCCTCGTTGAGGTAGTCAATCTCCTCAAACAGTTTCTCACCAAACTCATCCACGATCAGCGTTAGATCGTGTCCTAGATTGAGCGGTAGCCAGGGAGCCATCCAACTGGCTGCCCACCGCAGCAGATAGAGGTCTAGGGTGATTACGGGTAGGAGGTTGGGGCGCTGCACCTTGACGGCAACGGCTTCTCCCGTGCGCAACGTAGCTTGATAAACCTGACCTAAACTAGCCGCTGCCACAGGTTGGGGAGAAATATAGCTATAGATTTCGCTGAGCGATCGCCCCAGTTCGGCTTCAATAATGTTGTAGTGCCAGGGGGGGTAGAGAAGGGGGGGAAGTTGGTCTTGTAGTTTGACTAACTCTTCTAGAAAATTTTTGTGGATCAAGTCGGGGCGAGTGGAGAGCGCTTGCCCAACCTTGATAGCAGTGGGACCCAGTTGGGTCAAAATCTGACGCAGTTGGATGGCTCGTTTGGCTCTTTGAAAATCCGATCGCTGTTGCCATTGATCAAGCTTTAGTCCCAAGACAAAGCCAGCAAATAATCCAATCACTCGTACTGTCCGCCACAGGAAACGCCACGGTCGAATGCGATAGTAGCGAGCGATCGCAACTGGATCGTACCGTCTTGCCTGACCCAAACTTTGCTTATTCACAGCTTGTCCGCCCTCACCGAGATGCCTTCAACAATTGGAACCTGACCCGATCGCCATCAAACTGGGTTGATTACAACCCAAGTCCGAGGCTGATTGCTGCCGGGTTAGTCCGTATCAGTCAAAAAAATGACTGCGATGGGGCTTCCCGGTGCTTATCTTTCTATTATTAATAGTAAAGAAAACTACATGTTTTTAACGTTTCATCAGCAATATCGTTAATTTCTGTAACATTAGACTCTATTTATTTAATCTACGACGTTAAGGGGCAATTTCTTAAACCGTGGACTCCAAGTAGGATTGGTTTTTTCTATGCAAACCAGTGTGTAACAACTTGGTGATATTGGTGTAACGGATTTTTCTGCTGAGTCGCCGCTGGCTATCCCCGTAAATTTTCGGAAAATATGCAGAATCCTTTTAGGTTTCTAGAACTTGTCTTAACAGAAGATTTACCTTTCCTTAAGACAATCTCGGTAGATTCCTCTTGAGGGAAGAGAAGAGTGAGTTGAACATTTCCCTCTAAAGGCGTAGTTGGTTCGCCCTATTACTGCTTGGAGAGGGAAGCTGACTACTTCGCTCTGTTCTATCCCAATCCTGTGGATCCCAGAGAGAAGGACTGACATGAAACGTAGAAATTTTTTAATGTTTTTGGGTGCGGGTGCAGGTTCGATCGCCCTCCAGCCCGTCTTGCAGGGACGGGATTTTTCCGCACCGTTCCACTCCAATCCTGCCAGTGCAGCCCCTGCTGGTATCCCTTTCCAGCCGATCAAGGGTGCGATGCCCATTCCCACGGATGGCATTGCTCCAGCCATGCATATTGCTGAGTATAGTAGCCATGAGGTGGTAGACGACTTGGTGCTACCAGAGGGATTTACCTACGATGTGATCGCTTCGTGGGGCGATCGGGTTGGCGATAAGCGCTTTGGTTACAACAACGACTATCTTTCCTTTGTTGAAACAGCACCGGGTGAAGGGTTTTTAGTAGTCAACCACGAATACATCAGTGCCAAACCCTGGTCTCAAACCTACGAGCAGGTGCTTGGCACAGCCTTGCCCTTTGCCGATGTCAAAGCGGCTGCCCAAGCGGCTACCGATAACGAGATTGATGCTTTCTCGCTACCAGAGAATGATCCACTGCGTGCCAAGATCTATGAAATCTCGAAGGCAGCTCAGGCAGACGTTGGCATCAGCGTGATTTCTCTGCGTAAGACGGCAGCAGGCACCTGGGAGCGGACTCACTCCAATGCCGATCGCCGCATCAGCGGCATTTCTGGTCTAGAGGACGGCAAATATCTCAAGGCAACGGGTCCAGCGGTCTACATTTTCCGCAAAACCCGTGGTCAGGGATACATCGATGGGTTGGGCGATCGCATCATTGGCACCCACCAAAACTGCTCCGGTGGCACCACCCCTTGGGGAACGGTGTTGAGCGCTGAGGAAAATTTCCAAGGCGAAGTTGCCGAACCCGTCTACTCAGATGGCACCGCGTTTCCCCCCAGCAACACCCCCTTTGTTTGGATCACAGAAGAGGGTGAGATCGAGGACATTGCTGGACAAGGAAATGTGTTGGGCTACCAGGGCAACAAGTACGGCTGGATGGTGGAAGTTGACCCCGCCAATCCCAACGACTATGGCACCAAGCACACCTGGTTGGGTCGCTATCGACATGAAGCAGTGGCAGTGCGGGCAGTGGCAGGTAAGCCAGTGGCATTTTATTCAGCATGCGATCGGCGGGGCGGACACGTCTACAAGTTTGTCAGCAGTGGCACCGTCAGCAACCCCACTTCCAAAGCCAACTCTCGGCTGCTGTCCGACGGCATGCTCTACGGAGCCAAGTTCAACCCCGATGGCACGGGAAGCTGGATTGCCCTGAATCCGGAAACTCCCGTGAACCCCGATATGCCCAGCATGCATGCGGGTGGGATGATTACGTTGCCCAAGCGCCCAGAGGGTGGTGTGATGAAGGCGACCGAAGATGCAATGGCACAGGAGTTCAAGCAGCGCTTTAGAACGTTGGGTGATCTCTATGTTGGCATCGAACGGGAACGTCAAGGAGCAATCTTGATTGATGCCCACTACGCTGCAAACGCCGCAGGCGTCACCTGCACGGCTCGTCCTGAAGACACCGACCTCGCGCCCGATGGTTCCCTGTTCATTACCTTTACCTCTGGGTCTCCCAGCAGCAGTGATGGCAGCCCCAACAAGGCGATCTTTAGCGGTCCAAATGGGGAATCGCCCTATGAGTACGGCTGGATCATGAAGCTGGTAGAAGATGGGGGTGAAACCGATGCCATGAGCTTCCGTTGGGAAATGTTTGCTACGGGTGGAGAACCTGCTGATGGTGGGTTGGGCTTTGCCAACCCTGACAATATTGAGTTTGATACCAAAGGTAATCTTTGGGTTGTCACCGATATGTCTACGGATAAGCACAACAAAGCCATTCCCAGTCGCATGGACGACGAAGGCAAACCCGTTAGCCAGTCTAATTTGCGCGGGTTGTTTGGCAATAACTCGGTGTGGTATATGCCCACTTCCGGTGCCAACGCAGGGGAAGCCTACCTGTTTGGCTACGGTCCAATGGATTGTGAAATGACAGGTCCGTTCTTCACCAAGGATCAGCAAACCCTGTTCCTAGCAGCTCAGCATCCCGGTGAGTACAACGGTGTGCGCCGCGATATGGCAATGGAAACTCGTCAGTTTGCCATCAAAACGCTCTCTGGTGAGGAGTTTATGCAAGAGCGGCAAGTGCCCCTAGGGTCGAACTGGCCCACCAAAGGCGAGAACGATCCACCCAAACCGAGTGTGGTGGCGGTTCGTCGATTGGACGGCGGTAGCTTGACTTAATCAAAGCCAGGAGGGAGGGCGATCGCCCTCCCTCTTCACCCATCAGTCCCCCATTCCCTTTATCCGGGATGGGGGATTTTTGGTACGCTCAAGGGGATATGGCAACGGGATGAAGGATGAGCAACCTTTTCCTAAATTTCTGCAAATCCTTGGCGAATTGTCTACATACTGGAGGAGAAACCGATGGCATTTGGTTTGGGTTGGCCCGAAGTTAGCATCATTGCGGTGGTCGCCATTTTGATTTTTGGTCCCAAGCGAATTCCAGAATTGGGCAATGCACTGGGAAAAACGTTGCGTGGCTTTAAGGAAGAGATGAAGAAGCCAGATGAACTAGAGGACGGGGATGAATTTGATCCAGAACCCTAGGGGGAGAGTGGATCGGTAGGGCGAAGCATTGAACGAATGCTTCGCCCTTCAAAAGAACTCATACGC
>JAAUSV010000282.1 GCA_012032525.1 Leptolyngbyaceae cyanobacterium SL_7_1 | reverse complement strand
CTTGCTCGTCTAGACTGGGCAGGGTCAGGATAGCCCACCCCAAAAGACATGAGAGGAATGCGCACACCGCGTAATTTGTAATCCTATGGGCTAGGACGCCAAAACCGCAGGATAAATCCCTTGGGCGTCACCCCTTGGACTGGGTAATCGCTCAAATCAGACCAGATATGATCATAGCCAAGCCGTTCCATTTCTCTGGCAAAAGCGCGGTGCGATCCGCGTCCCGGATCAACAATGATGACATTGACGGGATCACTGGAGTGGCGATCGATAAAGGCAGAGAGCAACTGAATGTGTTGGTGCTCGTAGAGCACATCGCTGCCAATGATCAGGTCAAACGTTCCCAAGGTTGGATTGATCGTGTTCCAATTACCAGAATTAAACAGGATGGGAGCAAGGAAATTCAGCCTGGCATTTTCTATTAAAAAAGAGTGGGCAAGCGGATGGTAGTCACTGGCTGTAATGTCTCCACCGAGTTGTTTGATTACAAGACTGGCTAGACCGATGCCGCAGCCAATCTCCAAAATTCGTTTTCCTTTGAGCAGTTCCCCTAGCATCACCTGAGCCAGGATTTCGCCCATGGGCCACACCTGTCCAAATAGGGGCCACATCGCCGAGGAGATGCCGAGCCGCAGGGCTTCCCCCGTGGGGTCAGAAAATTGTTGTAAATCGAGTAGGCTGCGAATGGTGTATCCGACTCCACCAATCCAAATTGTTTCGATTTTGACGTCGTAGCGATGGGTTGGGATGAGAAGCACCTCCGATGGTGGCGTGTTGTTCTGTCTTGCCGTGAGTTTGCGACTATGCCCTTTCCGCCAGTTCCAACCAGCGCTCCGTTGCCGTGTCGATCGACTGATTTAATTCTGCTAAGCGGGTGGATAATTTTTGCACTTCGGTGAAGCCGCTGGGGGGATTGCTGTAGAGGATTTTCTCTAGCTCCTGTTTTTCAGCTTCCATCTGGGGAATTTGACTTTCTAGTTTTTCGTATTCGCGTTTTTCGTTAAAGGAGAGCTTGCGAGGTTTGACAGCGATCGCTGTCGCAGAACTTGGTTTGGGGTCAGAGTCAGCTACGGTTGTTTGGGGAGAAGAACGATCGGGCGTCTTCTCTTCTGGGGATTCCTCGTCTTTTTGTAATCTAGATAAACAGAATAATTGCCGGGATATTGCCGCAGTCTGCCGCCCGCTTCAAAGGCAAAGATGGTGTCGATGGTGCGATCGAGAAAATAGCGATCGTGCGATACCACAATCACACAACCGTTGAATTCCTCCAGGTAGTCCTCTAGCACCGCCAGGGTTTGCACGTCGAGATCGTTAGTCGGCTCGTCCAAAATCAACACGTTGGGCGCACTCATCAAGACGCGTAGGAGAAACAATCGCCGCTTTTCTCCCCCAGAAAGTTTGTGGATGGGGGCGTATTGCTGGTTGGGAGGAAACAGGAAGCGTTCCAGCATTTGGGAGGCGGTGATCACCTCGCCATCAGCGGTTTTGACCAGTTCTGCCACGCCCTTGAGGTAATCGATCACCCGTTGTTCCTCGTTCAACGCCACGTCATCCGAGTGCTGGTCAAAATAGCCAATGTGAATCGTGGAGCCAATCTCCACCGTGCCGCTATCCGGTTCCACCTGTCCGGTAATAATGTTCATCAGGGTAGACTTGCCGGAACCGTTGCTGCCGATGATGCCCACCCGATCTTCCGGGTTAAAGCTGTAGGTAAAATCGTTGATCAAGGTGCGTCCGTTGTAGCCCTTGCTGATGTGGCTAAGCTCGATCACCTTCTTGCCAATCCGCCGACCTGCTGTGGAGATATCTACCCTACCCTGGACTTGTTTGAACTCCTGGCTTTGCATGTCGCGGATGCGATCGATCCGGGCTTTTTGTTTGGTACTGCGGGCTTTGGGTCCACGCTTTAGCCATTCCAGTTCCCGTCGTAAAACCCCCGCATGCTTGCGCTGACTGCTAACCGCCACCTCCTCGGCTTCGGCTTTTTTCTCTAAGTAATAGGCGTAGTTGCCGGAGTAGGTGTAGAGGTCGCCCCGATCGATCTCTAAAATCCGGTTGGTAACGCGATCGAGAAAATAGCGATCGTGGGTAATCAACAACAGCGCCCCCCCGGTAGCGGTTGAGATAACTCTGCAACCATTCCACCGACAGCGCATCCAAATGGTTCGTCGGCTCATCCATCAACAGCACATCCGGTTCCGCCAGCAGTGCCGTTGCCAAGGCGATGCGCTTCCGGTAGCCGCCGGAGAGGCTGCCAATCATGGCATCAAAATCAGCGATTCCCAACTGGCTGAGGATCATCTTGGCATTCGTCTCCAAATCCCACGCCCCCGTCGCTTCCATCCGCTGCGCCACCGTCGATAGTCGCGCCATCAACGCCTCTGTATCGTTGGGGTTGTGCGCCAGTTGGTTGGATAGTGCTCATACTCCCGCACCAACGCCATTTTTTCGCCGCTGTCGGCAAAGACCTGTTCCAACACTGTACGGCGATCGTCTAGCTCTGGTTGTTGCGGTAGATAGACAATCTTGGCTCCCGAATTGACCCACAGTTCCCCTTGATCGATCGACTCCAACCCCGCAATCATTTTCAGCAGGGTCGATTTACCAGAACCGTTTGTGCCAATCAAGCCCACCTTGTCGCCTTCGTCCAAGCTAAAGCTGGCATCGCGGAGAATTTCTTTGATGCCAAAATCTTTGGCGATCGATCGCAGTGTAAAAATTGTCATGGCGGGTCACACAAAGAACGCAAGGCATCTTCTAAATTCTATCGATGTTCGCGGCTTAGCAAAGCCACGCTCAACGTTACCAACAATACCCCCGTCAATTGCAACGGAGTCAGCGCCTCCTGGATGGCAACCCAGGCAAGCACCACTGTGAGAGCGGGATTGGTTGATCCAATCAGCGAAGCGGAGGACGCCCCCACCAGACGAATGCCAATGTTGGTGAGCAAATGCCCCACAAAGGTAAACACGGCAGAAAAGCAGCTACCAATCCACAGCGGCAACCACAGCAATTGGGCATCTTCCCCCCGCCAGATCAGCAAGCTGAGAACCGACAAGCCCAACGTCGTCGCAAAACTCAGCCAGGTAAAGGGCACCGGATGCAGGGTTTCCACACTTTTTTGTGCCAGCACGGTATACATGGCATAGGCAACCCCCGATGCAATGCCCGTCGCAATGCCAATCACACTGGCACTCACTGGCGCATCGCTCTGGGGAACCGTCAGATAACTACCCAGCAGCACCAACCCCATGACCACCCAGCGCAGATTGGTTGGACGATCGCCAAATAGCTTCCAGGCAAACAAACCCGTAAACACCGGATAGTAAAAAATAACGTTAGGGCAATGCCCGCCGGAATCAACCCGATCGACACATAGAGCAACGCCAGATAGAGAAACATCAGTGCTCCACAACCGAGCGATCGCCCCAGTAACCGATGTTGGTCAGCCTGACGCAACTGAGCAATATCTCGCCACGTCGGTTTGTACATTTGGGTCGCGAGTCCTGCCATTAGGCAAACCACGATCGCCATCCGCATCACCAACAACAAAAAGGAATTGGGTAACGTGGGCGCGACAAACCCACCCGTCTGCACCAGTCCAAATAGAGTACTTTCGCTAAACAGCACCCGCACGATGACGTTGTGAATGCAGAAGAAAACGGCAGCTAGTAGAACAATCAGGAAACCCATCACAAGGAATTTTGATGAGGAGCAATTAGCGATTAGCAATTAGCAGATCGCTAATCGCTATTCTGCCACCCAACCTTGATTTGGTGGTTTTAATCTTTTACAACACTGGCAATGTAATCACAAACTCGGCTCCCTGATTGGGGGCAGAGTGCACCGTCAGCGTACCCTTGTGTTTTTCCACAATGATTTGGTGGGCGATCGCCAAGCCCAGCCCTGTGCCTTTTCCCACTGGTTTTGTGGTAAACAAGTGGTCAAATATTCTGCGTTTGACCTCCTCCGTCATACCCACGCCATTATCCCGAACCCGGATCAACACTCGACTAGGCGCAGTGCCCAGGGGAATGGATTCGGTTTGAATCGTGATGCAATTGGGGTTGGCTTGAATTTCTGCTAGGGTTAGCCCTTGATTCGCATCCTCTAGGGCGTCGATCGCATTCACGATCAAATTCATTATCACCTGGTTGAGTTGTCCGGGGAAGCAATTCACCAGGGGCAGTTCTCCGTAGTGCTTGACGATTTTAATGGCAGGACGGGTAGAGGTCGCCTTTAGACGGTGTTTGAGAATCAGGATAGTGCTGTCGATACCATCGTGGATATTGAAGGGAATCTTGCGATCGGTATCAGAACGCGAAAAGGTCCGTAGGCTCTGACTGATGCTGCGGATGCGGCTAATCCCCTCGCGCATGGAATACATCAGCTTGGGCAAATCCTCCCGCAGGTAATTCAGGTCGATCGTCGCCATGTAGTGTTCGATCTTGCCGTCGGGGTGGGGAACGGCTTGCTGGTAGAGATCGAGTAGTTCTAGCAGTTCATTAATATAGGTTTGGGCGGGTTGGAGATTGCCAGCAATGAATCCTACGGGATTGTTGATCTCGTGGGCAACGCCAGCAATCAGGTTGCCGAGGGCGGACATTTTTTCGCTCTGTACGAGTTGCAATTGGGCTTGTTGCAATTCCAACAGCGATTGCTCTAGCTGGTGGGCGTAGGTTTGGGACTGTTGGTAGAGGCGAGCATTTTCTAAGGAAATGGCGGCTTGGGAGCAGAGGAGATTGAGGATTTCCACCCGATCGCTGGTAAACACCCCTGTTGTCAAGCGATTCTCTAGATATAACAACCCCAACAACTTGCCCTGATGCAGGATCGGACTACAGAGCAAACTCTTGGGTTGTTGACGCAGGATGTAATGGTCTGTGCCAAAGGCGGTTTCGGCGATCGCATCGTTGATGATTTGGGCGGTCAGGGTGCGTTTGACGTAGTTGATCAAGGTAATGGGAATGTCAGGACAACGTTCCACGGCGATCGACTGGAGCACGGCGATCTGGTCAGGTTTGGTCAACCCCACCGCCGCTTCAATCACCAGTTCCCGCTCCTTCACCAACATCAACACGCACTTCTCTGCCCCAGCATTTTCTAATAACACCTTCAGCAGGATCGATAGCAATTGCTCTAAATGCATCTCCCGCGACAGGGCTTGCGAGGCTTTGATCACCGCCGCCAGATCGAGGGATTCTAAAACGCTACTGTTACTGCGGTGCAGCGGATGATCCCCGGAGCCATAGGGATGGGTAAAGGCGATCGTCTCCTCCGAGCTTAGCCGCCAATTTTCGGTTTCTAAAATCGGTGCTAGCCAGGGATGAAAGCGCTGTTCTAGATCCTCGACTTTGGCGATCGCGCCCCAGCGGATGTAGGCATAGTAGGCATCCATCAGATACACCTGGGCAATTTTCTCCCGCCCCCACTGGAAGTAAAACTGGGCAGCCAATTCACACGCCAATGCCTCTTCGGGGAGGTAGTGGTGCTCCTTGGCAAAGGCGATCGCCTGATCGTAGCGCTCCATCGCCAGCATCGGTTCTCCAAACACCCGATACTGCTCTGCCTCCACCAGATAGGACTGGTGCAAAAAGTTGATCGGGGCGTGGGCTGCCCACTGCCGCAGCCGATCGCCCCAATGGCGGGCTTTTTGTTCATGCAACACCCGTGCGGCTTCATTCGCCGTTTCATAGGCGCGGAGATGGGTCAACGCGGCATAGTAGGCAAATTGCAATAGGGGGTGGTGGCTGCCGATGGAGTCGATCCAGCGTTCCGCTTGCAGGGCACTCTCCACGGCAACGGAAATTCGTCCAAACAGATAGCTCAGCATCAACTGGCTAAAGTAATGCAACGATAGCCCCAGCAAATTTTTGCTGGTGTGAAATGCCTCCACCCCAGCGGCAGCGTTATAAATCTTGCCGTTGAGTTGCCAGGGTTCAGAGCTTTCCCCCAGAAGATTGGCGATCGCTTGAAACAGGCAACAGGTATAACGCCACGTCCCCTCAAACCGCACCAATTGGCAAAACTCAATCCCCCGTTCAAACTCAGGTTTGAGCTTGGGCAACTCCTGTCCCACACAAAACGCCAGTCGCAGGTAGTTGGTGAGGGCATAGGCAGCAAATTCCAAGTCCCCCACTTCTAACCCACTCTGATACGCCTCCTGCAACGGCGCTAGGACCTGGTGTAACGGTTCCTGCCAAAACGCCACGTAGGAGTAAAAAATATTCAACACGGAGGGGTGGCGCTGTTTATTGAGCTGGCGATCGAGCAATGCCTTTGCCAGTTGCCCATACTGATACCCGGCTGCCATGCAATCGATCCCTGGACTACAGAGCATCAGGCTGTACTCTGCATAAAGCACCGGAGTATCCAGGGCATTACCGTGTTCCACCGATAGGAGAATCCCTTGACAGGCAATCAGGGGAAACAGATTGGGGCGACCAAAATAGGTGAGGGCGATCAACCGTGCCAAAATCCGCATTGCCGCCAGCATGATCGGATGGGTCATCTCCGGCAGGTTGAGCAGCGCCGATCCCCGCAAGTTGCTATGGGACGCGCGTTGCGCCTGTGAGCGGGCGTTGCGCTTTACAAGCGGGCGCGATCGCGCGGCCTACCTTGCCGATGACGATGT
>JAAUSV010000281.1 GCA_012032525.1 Leptolyngbyaceae cyanobacterium SL_7_1 | reverse complement strand
CAAGGTCACCAATTTACGTTGCTCCTCCGCGTCTCGACAGGTCTTTAGAAGGGTTTGGCTGTCGTGAAACGCAAAGCAAACCAACTGCTGACAGCGTGAAACAATTTCCTGGTTACAGAGGGCGCTTGCCTCTGCCAATGACAACTGGTCATTAGCTGGGTTTTCGACCAAATGCATAACCTGCTCCAGTTGCTCTCTCGATTCGCGGGGTTGGCGATCGAGGCTTTGGGGCAAAATCACCGTTAACAAATTAGGATCCGCTTTCATAGCTCCGCGAATCACTGCGGAATTAGTACCCGTCGCTCCTGAGGTGATCAGACGATTGCCTGACAACACTAGCGCATAACTCATCAATTCAATCAAATGTTGATGGGTTATGGGAACATGACGTGATCCTAACAGCGCAAGTCGCTTTGAGCTGGTTTGCTGAATAGCGGCTAGCTCTTGCAGAAAATCATCAACTTTGGGTAGATCGACCGATTGGCTCAACGACACTCACAGCCCGAACGACCCCGCTATTTTATCAGGAGTTTGCACCTAACGAGTGCTTTTCTCGATCAGGACAGAAATTTTGCTCAGATTTTGTAGTCTGGCTGGCTTAGCCCCCGGTTGGGTTTCGCTAAATCTACACAGTGCCCGACCGCAAAAATAGGAGCGTGTCGTCGTAAATCGTTGCAGCACCGTTGCCTGCGATCGTGCGGGTTGCCAGCGCAGGGCAGCGATCGCTGCTTAGTCCGTAGCCTTTTGGCAGGGTTGGAATGATTGTGCAGCGATCGAGCATGGTGGCTGAGATCGATTTCAAGGTTTGAGTCGATTGGCAAATGTAGAAGGTAAACGTGATACTGCCCAATCGGATGCGATCGCCATCCTTCAGCACTGCCCATTGCCGAATCAGCTCTCCATTGATAAAGGAGCCATTGCTGCTGTCTAGATCAATCAAATAAAACTGCCCCTGCTGATAGCGAATTGCGCCATGGCGGCGGGAAAGCCGTCGATCGGCAATGGGTAAGAGGGATTGTTGCGCATCTCTACCAATTGTCCAAATCTGCTGAGGCTGATAGAGTGCTTGACTACGACCCTTGAGCAGATTCGTGATTAAACACACCTGTTCACCCAGTCGAGTGGCTTGCACATAGGGCATTGTCATTCCCGTCAACCCGTTGCTTGCCCCAGTTTCCAAACTGAGAATTTCTTCCAGCAGACTAGGGTGGTGCTCGTATAGTTTGAGAAAAATTTGATAAAGTCCCAGTCGTTGCTGAATTCCAGGTTCACCCAACGTATCGAAGGAGTCGGACTCTAACTGAGAAGAGTAGGAAGCCAGAGATTCTTCATTCAACATAATCGGTACTCAAACACGGAGAAAATCGTAATTTGTTACTCGATACATTAAACGGTTTTGAGCACTGACGTTAACCGCAGGATTACGGGAGATCGCTACTTATTGCAAAGCACTAAGTTTGTAGCATTTATTTAAGACAAGGAGTGGCTGTTAGCTGTTGGCTATTTCCATTTAGCCAGCAGCTAATCGCCCCTTTTGCCGCTTGAGGCTAAATCAATTTAACTGTCCGTAATACGGTGTATAAGCCGATGGCGACCACAAAAGCAGCCCCTAACCCGACCACATAGGCTAACGCTCCAAACATAGATCCTCCTCTTTAAATGAGTACGTTGTCACCCAATTCCATTGAATCATAGAGACCGTCCATTCTAGAGTAGAATCAGCCCACACAATTAACCAGGATGACGGAGTTGAATCATGACTGTGATTACCGTTGAGTTGCCTCGCCAGTCCTATGAGGTAACGATTGTTTCGGGTGGGATGGCGACGTTGGGAGAGAAGCTACAGACCGATCGCCAGTCATTGGGTTTGGGAGGACGGCTGTTGGTGGTGTCGAATGCAGCGATCGCCCGTCGCTATGGTGAAGTGGCGATCGACTCCTTAAAAGCAGCCGGGTTTGAGGTGGCGCTGTGCCTATTACCAGCGGGGGAACGCTACAAAACGCTTGCCTCGGTTCAAAAAATTTACGATGCAGCGTTAGCCCAGGCGTTGGAACGTTCTTCGACGATCGTGGCATTGGGGGGAGGAGTGGTGGGAGACATGGCAGGGTTTGCCGCTGCCACGTGGTTACGGGGGATTAACTTGGTTCAGGTGCCCACCTCCCTGTTGGCAATGGTGGATGCGGCGATCGGCGGTAAGACGGGAGTAAACCATCCCCAGGGTAAAAACTTGATTGGGGCATTTCATCAGCCCCGGTTGGTGATGATTGATCCAACTGTCCTTGCCACCCTACCTACGCGAGAATTTCGTGCGGGCATGGCGGAAGTAATTAAATACGGTGTGATTTGGGATGCGGAACTGTTTGAGCGACTGGAGAACTGCCCGCGGCTAGATCAGTCGCGCTACCTTTCGGCAGAGGAATTGCACGTTATCTTGACCCGCTCCTGCCAGGCAAAAGCTCACATTGTTGGCAAGGACGAAAAAGAAGCGGGGCTACGGGCAATTTTGAACTATGGGCATACGATCGGGCACGCCATCGAAAGCCTAACGGGTTACCGAGTAGTCAATCATGGGGAGGCGGTGGCGATTGGCATGGTGGCTGCCGGACGGCTAGCGGTTGAGCTAGGGTTGTGGAATCAGGCGGGGGTCGATCGCCAACATCAACTGATCCAAGCAGCGGGGCTACCGACCCAGTTACCCGGTGGGTTGGATTTAGATGCGATCGTTGATAGTTTGAAAACCGATAAAAAAGTCAAAGATGGACGAGTCCGATTTGTCTTGCCGACCCAGATTGGAGCGGCAACTGTGACGGATCAAGTGCCCACTGAGGTGATCAAACGCGTGTTGAGAGGGCTATGAGGGCGCAGATAAGTGCGCCCTCCCAAGATAGTCTTACCTGGCAATCCTGTAGCAGAAAAAAAATTGACTAATACCCGTTCCTGCTTAGGGACTTGTGGTTATGGTCAGTGTGTAGGACCCTTGGCTTTGGGAATCGAATCCGTTTGCCACGATGGTATAAACTCCGTCTGCCTCCAAGGTGACGGTCAGTTCGGAGTTGAGGTTGTCTGCACTGATATCATCATTTTCTGAAACCACGTTTCCATCAGGACCGATCAGGAAAAGGTAGGTGTCAAAGTCAGGGCTTTCCAAAGTAATCGTGATGGTTTGACCAGTAACTCCATCAAGGGGGTGTTCATCGTATAGGCTGCCATCGGACGACAGGACATTATCACCAGGTTCAAGGGAGCCTTCAATTACAACAGGGGCATCCCCAGCAGGGGCGTCGTCTTCAGGAACCTCTTCGGTGGGCAAATCCTGCTTGACGGTTGCATACACCACGGAATTAGCCTTTGCAGATGTTAAAGCTACCCCATTGGCTAGGACAATCAAGCTCAATGAGGAAAGAAAAATCAGGGGTTGAAATCGCATGTACTAGTACTCTCTACTGAAGGTCACTGAGCGATCGCCCAGTGTAAAAAACTATCCATCAAGGGATACTTTCAAACTGGACAATTCCTCAGACAAATTGTTCCCGTACTGATCTGGCTTATTCAAGGCTCCACAATAGCAACAATCTAACCACTCAACTGCTACACTAGCGAATCGTCATCCTGCAAAAATCATCCTTGTAGGAGTTTGTAGGGTTAGTGCTTGGCGTTTCGAGATGACTCTGATTCTGGAGATTTTAATGCCTGATCAAGAATGGTCCGAGCTTCCTCAGCTTGGGCACGGGCTTCTCGATAGCGCAGATTTGCCTGTGCGTAGGTTTTCAATACCTTGAATCCTTCCTTTAATTCATTAATTTCGGCTTCGTCAACCAGTTCATCGGTGAATAGGGTGTCGATCTTTGTGCGGATTTTCATGGCTTCGGCTCGCGATGTTTGAACGCGCAACTTCAGGTTTGCCAAATTGCTCAACACCTGAACTGCTTGGGTTACCGCATCTTCGTCATCACTATTTACCAAGGGTGGCTCCTTAACTTCAATAAATTGGTGGGGACCAAATCCCTCCGATAGATCGGTGGGCAGTTTTCCTGCCTCCATCAGCTCAACCAGTTGATCCATTGCTTTGTCGCGAGCTTTGGCAGAGTCTTTCCCAGAAACCGTCAGGATAATTTCGGGACTTTGGGCAAGGGTATATTGAACCATAGGATTTATAAATACGTTTGTACTATAAATTGTAGTGGGACGAATGGAGATTGGGAAAAGAAAAATAGGAACAGAAAAGAAGCGCGATCGCCCAAGACTTGGTTTTGCCCTTTGAGATGGAGAAAATGGTCAAGATTGCCCTAATGTACCTAAGCTTTTAGCAGACAACTCATTCTCCGATCAATTCATTTACAATCCTTTATATAGCACTCCTCACGTGTGGGTTGCCATGGGGTTTGGAGTGTTGGCATCCGTCGGTTTAGAGTTAGATCAGTACTCCTTGACTCAGATTGTCGCTGGGGGTTTGAAGTACAAATAGGCGTGGGGGAGCATCGAGTGGATATCCCCCGATGGCTAATTGTTTATACCGTTGAAGCATGACTGTGAAGCAAGTTTTGATTGTGGTTCATCAGCCCGACTCAAATCCTGGTTTGGTGGGACAGTTATTACAAGAACTGGGTTATACCCTAGATATTCGCTGTCCGGCGATCGAGCAACCCTTGCCGTCTACGATGGACCATCACGCCGCTGCGATCGTGTTTGGTGGACCTATGAGTGCCAACGATGACGATCTACCCTTTATTCGAGCTGAATTAGACTGGATTCCCACGGTGCTCACTGCCGATAAACCCTATCTGGGAATTTGTTTGGGGGCGCAGTTGTTGGCAAGGACGCTGGGGGCAGTGGTGGCTCCCCATCCTCAAGAGTTGCGGGAAATTGGTTATTTCCCGATTGTTCCCACTGCCGCTGGTGCTTCAGAGTTTGAGCGATCGCTCCATGTTTACCACTGGCACAAGGAAGGATTTGAGGTTCCTAGGGGAGCAGTGCTGTTGGCAAAGGGAGAGACCTTTACCAATCAGGCATTTCGCTATGGGCGATCGGCTTACGGCGTGCAATTTCATCCCGAAATCACCCAAGCCATGATTGAGACTTGGACAACAAAAGTTCCAGAGCAACTATTTCTGCCGGGAGCGCAGTCGTTGGATCAGCATTTTGCTGGACATGCCCACCATAGCTGTGCCGTCAGAGTGTGGCTGGAAAATTTTCTCGATCAATGGTTATCCAATCGAGTGTCTAGCCCTGCTTAAGCTGAACCTACCTAGACGACAAAAACCCAAAGTGCTCTAGTCCTTCCAAAATCCCCCCGGCGCAGTGAGCTTTGGCTAGATAGCGATAGGGAGCGGGATTGGCGTGGTGCCATTCCAGTAGCTCCGGCTGGGCATTGCCCACGATAATGCCCCGATTGGCATCCGTTGCAAACATGGCAAGATCATTGCCAGAGTCTCCACACACCACCGTTTGAGCAGAGTCAAACTGTAATCGATGGCGGAGGTAGTAGACTGCCGACCCTTTATTGGCATCCTTGGGCAAAACGTCCACATCCTGGCTACCGCTGTAAATCACGTTAATGCTCAAATCGCTTTCCAGCAATGCCGCTTCGAGTCGAGGGAGCACCTGATCGGCAACCGAGGGGTCAAGGAAAAAACTAACTTTGAAATCGGTTTGTTCGCTGTCGGGTTGTGGGGTAAGCTCGGTGAATTGGGAGCGATCGCCACGATTTTGTCTCGGTCCCACCCCTGTTGCAGCAGACTTGTCCATGAGTCATCCAACCCTTCGTCGTTGTGGGAGATGATGGTTCCGACGCTAGCAACCAAGATATCGGGGGGGAGGAGCGCCTTTTCAGACGTCAACTCTTCGTAAAGCATGGGCGATCGCCCGGTTGCATAAACAATTTTGGTGCCGTAGGTCTCGCGGTGGCGGTGGAGGCGATCGTTGAGTTGCAGTAGGGCTTCATCGTCCCCCACCAAGGTATTGTCCAAGTCTGTGATAAAGAGGAAGGGTGTCACAACGGGTTTCCAATGAACAACCACCCCTCATCTTAAAGGAAAGCCTAAATTCTCTCTATAGCTTGGAACACCTGTGGACAAATTGAGGTGTGGCGCTCTAATACCATGGCATTCTAGCCATGGTATTAGAGCGAATCTTGATAGAAATCTTGCAGCAAATTTTCTAGCTTTTCCTCCGGGCAAGACTCGATTAGGGCATCAAACACGTCCAATAATTTTGCCGCAGTCTCCCCCAAGGTTGGACTCATCCCCCAGACGTCTTGCACCCAATCCTGGGGGCGATCGTCCTCAAAAATCAATCTTTCTAAGAGTTGTTTCGCTTCAGTTTTGGAAAGGCTCATAGCACATCGTTTGCTTAAAAGTGATTGAATCGGAGGTTACTGACCAAAGGCTCCGGGTAGGTAGTCTCGCAGAGTCAGACGACACCCTCCAACCGATAGGGCTTGACCTAGCCTAATCGTAGGCAAAGTTGGGGCAAAAGCCTCTGGTTGAGTGCCGTTTTCGACTTGCCGTTGATAGTGTACCAGAGCAACATCAAATCGGCAGGCGGAGTCTGAAAACGTTGGATGGGTGGCGAGAAATACCTCCGCCGATCGCCACAACTTCGCCTGTTTTTGGGCGTGATTGCCAACAGCCCATTCCTATCCCAATTACCACTTCGCCGTGCCTTGACTTC
>JAAUSV010000280.1 GCA_012032525.1 Leptolyngbyaceae cyanobacterium SL_7_1 | reverse complement strand
CACGGGATTCAGATTACTTCTGGATTCTTCCAACTTTGGCGTGCTGCCGGAATCACCAACGAGTTTCAACTCTATTGCACCGCGATCGGCGGTTTGGTGATGGCTGGCTTGATGCTGTTCGCTGGCTGGTTTCACTACCACAAGCGTGCGCCCAAGTTGGAATGGTTCCAGAATGTGGAATCCATGCTCAACCACCATTGGCTGGCTTACTCGGTCTCGGCTCGTTGTCATGGGCAGGTCACCAGATCCACGTTGCCCTCCCCATCAACAAGCTACTGGATGCCGGAGTAGCTCCCAAGGACATTCCCCTGCCTCAAGAGTTCATTTTGAACTCAGGGTTAATGGCGGAGTTATACCCCAGTTTTGCCAAAGGGCTAACCCCCTTCTTTACATTGAACTGGGCAGAATATGCTGATTTCCTCACTTTTAAGGGTGGTTTGAACCCGGTAACGGGTGGCTTGTGGCTGAGCGATACCGCCCATCACCACTTGGCGATCGCCGTGTTGTTCCTAATCGCGGGTCACATGTACCGCACCAATTGGGGCATCGGTCACAGCATCAAAGAGATTCTAGAGAACCACAAAGGACCCTTCACGGGTGAAGGTCACAAAGGTCTCTACGAGATCCTTACCACTTCCTGGCACGCGCAGTTGGCAATTAACCTGGCAATGCTGGGTTCCTTGACCATCATCGTGGCGCAGCACATGTACTCCATGCCACCCTACCCCTACCTGGCGACGGACTATCCCACCCAGTTGTCGATCTTTACCCACCACATGTGGATTGGCGGGTTCTTGATTGTGGGAGCAGGTGCTCACGGAGCCATCTTTATGGTGCGCGACTACGATCCAGCAGTAAATCAAAACAACCTGCTCGATCGAGTCATCCGCCACCGCGATGCGATCATTTCTCACCTCAACTGGGTCTGTATCTTCCTGGGCTTCCATAGCTTTGGGCTATACATTCACAACGACACCATGCGAGCGTTGGGTCGTCCCCAAGACATGTTCTCGGATACGGCGATTCAGCTTCAGCCCGTGTTTGCCCAGTGGATTCAAAACCTCCACACCCTCGCCCCTGGAACAACGGCTCCCAACGCGCTGGCTCCAGTAAGCTATGCCTTTGGCGGTGGCGTGGTGGCGGTGGGTGGTAAGGTTGCCATGATGCCGATCGCCCTGGGCACGGCAGATTTCATGGTGCACCACATCCACGCCTTCACAATCCATGTGACGGTGCTCATCCTGCTCAAGGGTGTGCTGTTTGCCCGTAGCTCTCGCTTGATTCCCGATAAAGCCAATCTCGGTTTCCGCTTCCCTTGCGACGGTCCGGGTCGAGGCGGCACCTGCCAGGTCTCTGGTTGGGATCATGTGTTCTTGGGCTTGTTCTGGATGTACAATTCCTTGTCCATTGCGATTTTCCACTTCAGTTGGAAGATGCAGTCGGATGTCTGGGGAACGGTCGGCGCAGATGGGTCAGTCTCCCACATCACCGGCGGTAATTTCGCCCAAAGTGCAATTACCATCAACGGTTGGTTAAGAGACTTCCTCTGGGCGCAGGCGAGTCAGGTGATTAACTCCTACGGTTCGGCGTTGTCGGCATACGGCTTGCTGTTCCTCGGAGCACACTTCGTCTGGGCGTTTAGCTTGATGTTCCTGTTCAGTGGTCGCGGCTACTGGCAAGAGTTGATTGAGTCGATCGTTTGGGCTCACAACAAACTTCGGGTTGCCCCCGCAATCCAACCTCGCGCCCTCAGCATTATCCAGGGTCGTGCGGTCGGGGTAGCTCACTATCTCCTGGGAGGAATCGTTACAACTTGGGCGTTCTTCCTGGCTCGGATTATTGCAGTAAGTGGTTAATAATCAGCCCTAACAGTTTCTCTCTCTAGCGCTTGGATGTTGGACTGTAGACATTTCATGGCTATAGTCCAACCTTCGGTGAACTAGGGGCAAATTGCAAACGGCTGATTGCCAACTGAGACTTTAATTAGGACTTATGGCAACAAAATTCCCAAAATTTAGCCAAGATTTGGCTCAAGATCCGACCACACGGCGGATCTGGTATGGGATTGCCACCGCCCACGACTTTGAAAGCCATGACGGAATGACGGAAGAAAATCTTTACCAAAAGATTTTTGCTTCCCACTTCGGTCATCTTGCGATCATCTTCCTCTGGACATCCGGCAACCTCTTCCACGTCGCTTGGCAAGGCAACTTTGAACAGTGGATTAAAGATCCTCTAAATGTCCGTCCCATTGCCCACGCAATTTGGGACCCCCACTTCGGTCAGCCTGCGGTTGAGGCGTTTACCCGTGCGGGTGCGTCTAACCCAGTCAACATCACCTATTCCGGTTTGTATCACTGGTGGTATACCGCTGGGATGCGATCGAACGGTGAACTTTACACAGGTGCAGTTTTCTTGCTGATCCTGTCGGCGGTCTTCCTGTTTGCAGGTTGGTTGCACCTTCAGCCAAAATTCCGCCCCTCCCTCTCTTGGTTCAAGAATGCTGAGTCTCGCCTCAACCACCACTTGGCTGGTTTGTTTGGTGTGAGTTCCTTGGCGTGGGCGGGTCACTTGATCCACGTGGCGATTCCCGAATCTCGCGGAGTGCACGTGGGTTGGGACAATTTCTTGGCGGTGAAGCCTCACCCGGCTGGGTTGGCTCCCTTTTTCACGGGCAACTGGGGCGTCTATGCCCAGAATGCAGACACGGCTAACCATGTCTTTGGTACATCGGAAGGTGCGGGTACGGCAATTCTCACCTTCTTGGGTGGCTTCCATCCCCAAACCGAGTCCCTCTGGCTGACGGACATGGCGCATCACCACTTGGCGATCGCCGTCCTCTTCATCGTGGCAGGACACATGTACCGCACCAACTTTGGCATTGGGCACAGCATCAAAGAAATGCTCAACTCCAAAGCGGGTCTGTTGTCTCCCCGTTCGGAAGGTCAGTTTAACCTGCCTCACCAAGGGCTGTATGACACGATGAACAACTCCCTGCACTTCCAGTTGGCATTTGCCCTGGCAGCGTTGGGTGTGATCACCTCCTTGGTGGCGCAGCACATGTATGCCTTGCCGCCCTATGCCTTCATGGCACGGGACTATACGACGCAGGCAGCGCTCTACACCCACCACCAGTACATTGCTGGATTCATTATGGTGGGAGCGTTTGCTCACGGCGCTATCTTCTTGGTGCGGGATTATGATCCTGCTCAGAACAAAGGCAACGTGCTCGATCGCGTCCTCAATCACAAAGAAGCGATCATCTCCCACCTAAGCTGGGTGTCGCTATTCCTGGGCTTCCACACCCTGGGACTCTATGTTCACAATGATGTGGTTGTTGCCTTTGGCACTCCCGAAAAGCAAATCTTGATCGAGCCGGTGTTTGCCCAGTTCGTTCAAGCGGCTTCCGGTAAAGCGCTCTATGGTTTTGGCACGTTGTTGTCCAACCCGGATAGCATCGCCTTCACTGCTTGGCCCAACCATGCCAACGTTTGGTTGCCCAACTGGTTGGACGCGATTAACAGTGGAACCAACTCGCTGTTCTTGACGATTGGACCCGGCGACTTCTTGGTGCACCATGCGATCGCCCTGGGTCTGCACACCACCACCTTGATCTTGGTCAAGGGTGCGTTGGATGCCCGTGGCTCTAAGCTGATGCCTGATAAGAAGGACTTCGGCTATGCCTTCCCTTGCGACGGTCCCGGTCGGGGCGGTACGTGCGACATCTCCGCGTGGGATTCGTTCTACCTCGCCATGTTTTGGATGCTGAATACCATTGGTTGGGTCACCTTCTACTGGCACTGGAAGCATCTGGGCGTCTGGCAGGGCAACGTGGCTCAGTTCAATGAGTCCTCCACCTACCTGATGGGCTGGTTACGCGATTACCTCTGGCTCAACTCAGCGCAGTTGATCAACGGCTACAACCCCTACGGGATGAACAATTTGGCGGTCTGGGCGTGGATGTTCCTCTTTGGACACCTGGTTTGGGCAACTGGATTTATGTTCTTGATCTCGTGGAGAGGCTACTGGCAAGAGTTGATCGAAACTCTGGTGTGGGCACACGAGCGCACGCCTCTCGCCAACTTGGTGCGCTGGAAGGATAAGCCCGTGGCAATGTCGATCGTTCAAGGTCGCTTGATTGGTCTGGCTCACTTCACGGTGGGTTATATCTTGACCTACGCTGCCTTCTTGATTGCTTCGACGGCAAGCCGCTACGGTGGATAACCTAGCGTCGGCTTGAGTCATCAAAAAATCCCCCGCTGAGAAGTGGGGGATTTTATTTATGTAGTTAACCTCAAGGAGTAAGAGTGCGCTACGCCGTTGCGATCGCCCGTTTAAGCCGTAGGGAAGGAATAAGTTAGGATGCCTCCTAAACCAGGCTTGATCTAGGCTGCTACGATCGAAGCAGTAGATTTAAGAGCTAAAGGGATAGGCATGAGTTTAGTGATTTCAGATGACCTCGTAAAGGCGAGCGGCTTATCAGAGAACGAATTATTTTTGGAAATTGTATTGATGCTGTTTCGCCAAGACAAAATTAGTTTGGGGAAGGCGAGTGAATTGGTTGGGACGCATCGAATGCAGTTTCAAAAATTGCTGGCTGATCGAGGGATCTGCATTCACTACGATGTGGCTGAGTTTCAGGAAGACCTGAATATGTTGGAGGAAACCAACTGGCAGTGACCATTGTAAGTAACACCTCGCCAATTTCAAACTTGGCGAAAGTTGGGCAGCTACATCTGATGCAACAGCTATATGGGGCAATTCTGATTCCACGAGCCGTATATGAGGAATTGCTGGATGATAGGGCTGGTGAAACTGTAATCACAGCAGTTCAATCAGCATTATGGCTGGAGATCCGTCCGGTACAGAATCAGAAATTGGTGAATGAGTTACGAAATCGTGTCAATTTAGGAGAAGCTGAGGCAATCGCACTTGCTATCGAAGTAAAAGCAACTCGATTGCTAATTGATGAGCGGTTAGGTAGGCAATCTGCAACAGATTTAGGATCAAAGATCACTGGAGTATTAGGAATGCTTCTATTAGCAAAACGCCAAAACCTAATTACGGCGATCAAACCTATCATGGATGATCTGATCGCCCAAGCAAGTTTCCGCATCAGCAGCCGACTGTATGCAGATGTTTTAGATGCATCAGGTGAGTCAATCGATCGCCAATAAGCATTGCAACTGATCAAAACCCATGTTTGCAGCGAAAATAGCCTTACGAGATGGGCGATCGCCTCTTGCCCATGATTCAAAAAGCTTCAAGCTAAGCGGTTAATCGGCTCAAGCCCTTAAATCATAGGGTCAACCCAAAAATCAAAGATTCCCGGCTTCTCCAAGAAGCCGGGAATCTGGGACGGTAGGAATTGATGATTTGGATGGAGAGTTCGATCGCCCTCAAATTCTCAATCCATAAAAAATTGCCAACTGTGAGCGCTAATCGCAGGCGACAAAAGCATGATGTTTGCGATGCTGCGGTCTATTGCTCAGTCAACTGAGCCACTAAAGCATCAACGGCTTGTTCAGATGCCTCACTTAGCAGTCGGTCTGTGCTGTTCGTGTCCGATCCAGTGGTCACCACGCCCAGCGAGAGGTTATTTCCTCGCTCCTCAGCTTCTCCAGACCCTTCTGCAACGGCAAGAATCTCAGCAGTCGTGGTATTGATCATCCGGGCGGTAACTTGAACTTCAGCAATCTGCCGTGTTCTGGAATTGCCAATTCCAAAGACTGAAACACCAGACCGTCGCTCCTCCAGGTTGAAGCGAGTGACAGAACCCACCACGACCGCATCTACTCCCAAAATGCGTCCGATTTCGGCAGCAGTGGATGCGTCAATGCGTCCGGATGCGCCTAGATTTTGCTCTCGCAACACTGCTGTAATTTGGCTGCGTTCAATGATTGAAAAGGTGCCGTTTTGCACCATCCGATTGGTCAGCAAATTACTAATTCCCTGTCCGGGTCCGCCGCCATCGGCAAAGCTAAAAGCGCCGCCCGTCAACCCGGTGCTAGCAAAGTCAAAGTCGAGGATGGCAACGCGCAGTCGTTGTGGGGCGGGAGCTTGAGCGATCGTTTGTTCAACTGCAACAGCCGCAGTTGCCACCAATAGGGGAGAAGCCAAAACAGACAGCAGCAAAACACCAGAAGCAAGATAGGCGAGGCGAGATTGTTTGAGCGATTTCATTAGAACTAACTCCATAGGTGTGGGAAATTCAAAAGAAGGTCAACGATGCAAAGATTTTGAATTTTTAACTAAACTGTGGGCTTCACAGTTTTCCTGTGTTGTTTGAAAACTTTGAAGATGAGCAGCTAGAGGACTCAAGTGATTTGGATTGAGAAAAAATATTCCTCTTCAAAAGAGCAACTATGGAGTCGTTAAGTCTAGCTGGTAATTTGTTGACTGGTTGCTAAGCCTAGGGTCTAGTGCAAGAAAATAAGTGCCTGCTTGCAGATCTCTCGTGAGGCTGTTAATTCCAGTTCGCACAGTCTCACCATTGTCGATCAAACCGTTGTTATTTGTGTCTTGAATCAAGGCAAGGTCAACATCAATATCTGAGGAACTAGTAAGCCTAGCTTGAAGGTTTGCTGCACTGTTTAACGTGAATCTGTAGATGTCATTTGAGTCAAGTACACCAACATACTCCTTGAGAGAAGACGTACCCGAAAGTACACCT
>JAAUSV010000279.1 GCA_012032525.1 Leptolyngbyaceae cyanobacterium SL_7_1 | reverse complement strand
ACTTGGGATAAATCAAATACAACACCGCCGCCTTGCGTGGACTGCAAGGGACATCTTGGTTTTAGCCGGATACGATCTGATTGGGAATGAGCAGGGGTTGTACTTGGGGCTGGCAATGGCGGCTCTGACGAGTTTTGGGTACTGGTTCTACTCAGACAAGGCTGCTTTAGCGGGCTATCTGTGGAACGTCTACAATTTCTGCTGATACACTGGAAAGACACTATCGAATATCAGACCTATGGGTTCTATGCTGAAACATGCGGCGCTAGACACATCACAGCTCATGCGTCGTGCAGAAGATTTAATTAATGCGGCTTCTAATCGCTATCGCATCACTGTGCAGGTTGCCAACCGAGCCCAGCGTCGTCGCTACGAAGAGTTTGATAACATCGACGATCCCAAGATGAAGCCAGTAATTCGTGCGATTATCGAGATGTCAGATGAGCTAACTCAACCAGAAATTATCGGCGAATAATCCCAGGATTTTTTGTCTCGTTTGCCATAGAAGCCAACCCATTGTCTTGCCTAGTCTTGCCGACAGCCATGTTGAAAATGCCTTTACGGTTTGTAGCGATCGCCCTATTTAGTTGTATTTTGGCACTGCTGAGTGCCTTTCATCCCACTCCCTCCTACGGCGATACTGGGATTGTGGCTCAAGCAAACCCCGATCAGAGCCGTTTCCGTGTCTACGATGCTTGGCAATTGGTTTATGAGCAGTTGCCCAATTTTCCTCAGGAAAATCAGTACGTTAGCGCAGCAACTGGGGATGTGGCTGAAGACAATACCTTGATCAGCCGCTTGGTGAGATATCACGTTTTGATCAAAGGGCGGTCTCCGGTGCATCGATTGGATTGGAAGCTGACCTTGGCAGATTATTTAGGCGTGAATGAGGTAATTTTCCCAGCCTCCTATCCTGGACAAGACGCCCTGCAAACAAATCCCATGACGGGAGATGTAGCCGTTATTCAGTCGCTGAATCGAGTAGCGCGAGAGCAATTAATTAGCACCCTCATTGGGGTGTTTGCGGAGGCAGGCTGGACGGCCTCAACCCCAACCGCTGATCTGCCAAGCAACTCGGTGTCCCCTCCATCCTCTGCTGGTTCCTCCCAGACTGCCCCACCCTCGACGGTGCATTTTGGCACGGGGGCTGCTGATCTGCTTTTGCCATAGCCTCTGCCCTACCTATGAGTCGCCACATCAAGCAAGGCAATGGCTGGCGCATTGGCTGGGATGCTGCTGCACCGGAGTTTCCAGGGTTGGTGGGAGCAGAAACATGGGCGATCGAGCTGACAGAGGCAGAGTTCAATGACTTTTGCCAACTGGTTGGGCGATTGGCTGAAGCCATGCAGCAGATCGCTGGTGAATTGATGGCAGAGGAGGCGGTGTCTTGCGAGGTTGAAAGTGAGCGACTTTGGCTGGAAGCCGAAGGATATGCCCAATCCTACGGCTTACGAATGATTGTCCTGAGCGGACGGCGGTGTGAAGGGCAATGGGACGCGATCGCCACCCCTCCGCTGATTCAAGCTACTCAAACCCTAACCGTGTTTTAGTGGGATAGGGACTGCGCCTTTTTGCGGCGACCGGAAGGGGTGAGGTGATCCAGGGGTTCCATATCGCAATGATGAAGATGCTTGGGGCATTCACGCAAAATTACTGATGTGACAGCTTTACTTGAACGTTACAACTGTGACAAAGTTGATTCGTCGGTCTTGCAAATCTTCTGACGCCTAATGTCAAGACTTAAGCAGCCTATACAGGAAGTTTTACCAACCCCTGCTCTCAGTCTCAAACAGCGGTTGGCGCAAAAACGCAAAGCAGCTCGGCGGCGTAAGGAGTTGATCAATTTTGCGATCGCTGTCGTTTTTCTGACAGCGATCGTTGGGTTTGTTGTAGGAGTGACAATTGAGCCGATCGCGGGAGTGGCTTGCGCCGTGGCACTCTCCTGCATAGGATTTTCCTTCAAATATCCCCGCTATGCGCTGTGGGCATTTTTGCTCTATCTGCCGTTTAGCGGCACAATTACCTACGCCGTTGGCAACAGTCCCCTGCTCCAACTGGCTAAGGACGGTTTCTATGTTCCCGCTCTAGTTGGCGTCATTGTCTATTGCCAGCGAGAACGGCTGCCGATCGTAGTGTCCAAACCGCTGTTGATTCCTTTGATCGTGCTAACGACGTTGAGCGGATTTACCTTGCTGTTTGTCAATGGCGCTGAGCAACTGACTCCGGGGCACAGCGGACAACCCATTGCCATGGGAATTTTAGGGCTAAAGGTCTTCCTGGGCTACATTCCCTTAATTGTTTGCGCCTACTATATGTTGCGCGATCGCCACGATTTACTTGTCCTGATGCGGATGACCGTGGTGTTGATTTTAGTATGCTGTGGGCTTGCTTTTATTCAATTCCTATTGCTTAAAACCGGACGCTGTAAGGGAACGGTGGGCGAAGGGGCGGATTTATTCAAAGCCTCAATCGAGGCAAAATGTTTCGTGGGTGGTTCGCTACTCTATAGCCAGGAACAGGGGCAAATCCGCCTGCCGGGAACCTTTGTGGCACCATGGCAATGGGCATGGTTTCTGATTTCCAGTAGTTTTTTGGCATTTGCCCCGGCGTTTAATGACCCCAAATTAATCTGGCGATCGCTCGGTTTGGCTTCCCTTGCCGCCGTGTTTATTACTGCCGTTCTGTCGGGACAGCGGGTTGCTTTGGCATTGGTGCCAGCCACCTTTGTACTGTTGCTGATTCTCACGGGGCAAGTGGTGCAATTAAAACGATTTATTCCCACGGCGATCGGTTTAACGGCGGTGCTAGGTGTTGCCGTGGTCAACAATCCAGAAATTCTCCAAGAACGAATTGATAGTTTCCAAAGCCGATGGAACGCCGCCCCCCCCACCTGTTTATTCTGGAGCAGTTTAAGTCCAGTCTAAATTCTCAGGAAGGATTGTTGGGCATCGGCTTGGGAACTGCAACAAACTCGGCACGAGTATTTGGTGAGACCCGATTAATTGAGACCTACTATCCAAAAGTCCTCTACGAAGTGGGCATTTTGGGAATGGTAGCCTTTTTAGTGTTTGTGACGATGTTGACCTATATAACGTTCAAAGCCTATCGATCGCTGCGGGATACTACCCTGCGTAACTACGGAGCTGCTTTCTGGGTATTTGTCCTATTCATTAGTTACAACACCTACTACTACCCTCTAGATGTTGACCCCGTTGCAGTCTATTACTGGTTCTTTGCTGGCGTGGTGCTGAAGTTGCCCGTTCTTGAAAAAGAAGAGAAGCGCACGGTGCTGGAGGCAGAACGCCCCCCATCCAAGAAGCGACGGTTAAAGCGAAAAGGGTTCACCTAGTCGCGATCGGTTACAATCCGTTTCGAGTCCTTGTCAATTCCCAATTCTGTTGCCTTGTGCAACCCCTATGGAGCGATCGCCATGCATCCCTTGATTTCTGTGATTGTGCCAACCTATGGGCGGGAAGCGGTGCTGCGAGATACCCTTGCCAACGTGATTCAACAGGACTATCCTCACTACGAAGTGCTAGTGGTTGATCAAACCCAACAGCATCAACCGCAGACGCAAGCGTATCTGGATGAATTAGTTGCCAATGGAAAAATTCGTTTATTCCAAGTGCCTTGGGCAAGTTTGCCGGGGGCGCGAAACTATGCGGTGCGCCGGGCGAGGGGAGAGGTGCTTTTGTTTATTGATGATGACGTGCTGTTGCCCCCTGGCTATTTGATAGCCCATGCTCAAAACTATAGCCAACCCCATATTGGAGCGGTGGCAGGACGGGTGTTTGATCGGATGAAATTATCGGACGAGCCAGAGCTAGCGATCGAGGATCTGCCTCCCCAAGCCATGGACCCAGGCATTGCTTGGTACTACATTGACCTAGTGCACACGGTCAAACCCCAACGGGTGCTGACGGCTAGGGGCTGTAATATGTCGTTTCGTCGAGAGATCTTCGACCAACACGGCGTTTGGTTTGATGAACGGTTTCGGGGTAGCGCTGTGCGGGAAGAGTCTGATTTTTGTCTACGGATTCGCCAAACGGGGTTGCAGATCTGGTACGACCCGGCTGCCCATCTGGTGCATTTGGGAGAAGAGACGGGTGGGTGCCATGATATCAGCACCCGATCGCTGCGGTATCAGGTGACTTTCTATCACAACCATTTTTTGATGGGATTGAAGAACCTGACTGTGATGCAAGCGTTGCGCCTGTATGCTCGTCTGTTTGATTGCCATGTGTTAGGACGCCCCCCTTGCCACAAGAGCGGTTCGCCCATCAAGGTGTTGACCCGTGGAGTGTTTTATACGATCGGCTTTTTGAGTGCGATGGGCACACTGGTTAAGTCGCTCTGGGATGACGGTCAACTCTATAGTCGTTGTGATCCACTCGCCCCAGCAGCGCCGCTCCCAATCGTCAAATCGCCGCGATCGGCAACTCATTAAGATGAAGATTCTGGTTGTCAGTCACACCTACATTGTGGATTTGAACTGCGAAAAGTTCAAAATCCTTGCTAGTTTGGAACCGGGCATTGAAGTCACGATCGTGGTGCCAAAACGTTGGCGACCCGGTGGAGTGCAAGCCAACTCGATCGTCACCCGGTTTTGGCAAGAGGGGACGTTTCGTGTCATCCCGATCGCCAACATTAGTCAAAACAATCAAGGGCTGCTCTGCTTTGGTACAGGCATCCTTGGCTTATTGCGGCAGTTTCGTCCCGATGTCATTCAAGTTGAGCAGGGATCGAAATCCCTTGCCTATGCTCAGTTGATTACACTCAATCGGCTGTTGGGGCTAAATGCCAAAAATGTATTCTTTACCTGGTGGAATTTACCCTACCAGTTGAAGGCTCCAGCCTCTTGGCTAGAAGCTTTTAATCTGCGCTACACAGACGGGATTGTTGCAGGAAACCAGGATGGAGCGGCGATCTTACGGCAACGTGGCTATGGGGGACCCATCTCTGTCATGCCCCAGTTGGGGGTAGACGACCAACTGTTTCGTCCCGATCTCCAATCAGGGTTGGCAACCCAGCTAGGGATTCAACCCGACGACTTTGTGGTGGGATTTGTCGGGCGGTTTGTGGAGGAAAAGGGATTATTGACGCTGTGTGAGGCATTGGCGGGGTTGGGCGATCGCCCTTGGAAGTGGCTCCTGGTGGGTCGGGGAGAGCTAAAGCAGCAGGTGATGGCAAGGGCGGCTGCTCAGGGAATTGGCGATCGATTAATTTGGGTTGAAAATATTCCCCACGATCACGTTGCTCGCTATATCAATTTAATGAATGTGCTGGTATTGCCCTCCCAAACTACTGCTCACTTCAAAACGCTAACGTCGGTTGGCTGGAAGGAACAATTTGGGCATGTGTTGATTGAAGCGATGGCTGCTCAGGTGCCAGTCATTGGGTCTGATTCTGGTGAAATTCCCCATGTGATTGCAGAGGCGGGGTTAGTTTTTCCTGAGCAAGATGGGGCAGCGTTGCGAGATTGCCTGACTCAACTAATGACCCAGCCTGAATTAGCCACGCAACTCGCCAAAACAGGGTATGACAGAGTTATGACTCGCTACACCAATCACGCCCTTGCCCGCCAACAACTGCTGTTTTACAAGCAACTTCTCACAACTAAACGCCCGCATTCCCCGTTATCTATTTGATCCATGACCCATCTGCGCATCTTGCAAATTGTCCCTTCCATTTCGTTGGTCTACGGTGGTCCAAGTCAGATGGTGTTGGGATTGTCAGCGGCATTGGCAGCAGAGGGGATGGATGTGACTATCTTGACCACAGACACCAATGGCGATGTCGATCAACCGCCATTGCAGGTGCCCCTCGATCGACCCATCGTGCAAAACGGCTACCAAGTTCGCTATTTTCGCAATGCGCCTTTTCGGCGTTACAAATTTTCCCTAGGACTGCTGCGCTGGCTGTCGAGCCATGCCCATGAATTTGACCTAGCCCATATCCATGCCCTGTTTTCCCCCGTTAGTACCCTGGCGGCGATCGTTGCTCGGATTCATAACCTGCCCTATGTGCTCCGCCCCTTGGGCACCCTTGACCCGGCTGACTTAAAGAAAAAGCGGTGGCTTAAACAACTCTATGCCCATGCGATCGAGAAACATAATTTGAGAAAAGCCGCCGCCCTTCACTTTACTAGTCCTCAGGAAGCTGCCATGGCTGAACGCTTTGGCATCACCACCCAGGATTGGATCATTCCGCTGGGTGTGAGTTTGCCCGCTGCGGTTGCTTCTCCAGAGGTAGTGTTAGCCCCATGGCAGCTTCCTGTGTCTAGCCGATCGTTGCCAGAGCCACCTCTGGTGCTGTTTCTGTCCCGAATCGATCGCAAAAAGGGGTTAGATTTATTAATTCCTGCCCTAGAAACCCTGCTGGCAGAGGGGCTTTCCTTTCATTTTGTCCTGGCTGGAGCAAACCCCCAAGATCGTCAGTACGAACACTATATCCGCGATCGCCTGCATACCTCTCCACTGGCTGGTTGTAGCACTCTGACAGGGTTTGTTGCTGGGGGAGATCAAGCGATCGCTTCTACAATCTGCCGCTGTGTTTGTCTTGCCGTCTTACTACGAAAACTTTGGGATTGCAGTGGCTGAAGCCATGACGGCTGGTGTGCCAGTGGTCGTGTCCAACCAGGTGGATCTCTGGAAAGATGTGCAGCAGGCAGAGGCAGGATGGATC
>JAAUSV010000278.1 GCA_012032525.1 Leptolyngbyaceae cyanobacterium SL_7_1 | reverse complement strand
TTGCTGTAGTACGTTGGGTCAGACTCTAGAATGTAATACTCGCGGTTTGCCAATCCCTTAAAGGACAACGTTGGACCTTCGTGGTTGCCCTCAGCGGAATGGTTAAACACCACATCCAAAATCACTTCGATTCCGGCTTTGTGCAACGCTTTTACCATGTCACGAAACTCTCGAACGGCTCCTAAGGGAGTGCGATCGCTACTGTATTGGGCGTGGGGAGCAAAGAAAGCCAGCGTACTGTAGCCCCAATAGTTTTCTAGTCCCGGACGGGCATCTTGCTCATCAAACTGGTGGATTGGCAGCAGTTCTACTGCCGTAATCCCCAAGGCTTTTAGGTAAGGGATTTTTTCGACCAACCCAGCATAGGTGCCTCGTTTTTCAGCAGGGATGCCGGAGTTGGGATGGCGAGTAAACCCACCGACGTGGAGTTCGTAGATTAACGTTTTGGCATAGGGTGTACTCAAGGGAGCGTCGCCCTCCCAGTCGTAGGCTCCTTCTCGCAGGGGGCGATCGCCCTGCCAGTCATATACACTGGACTCCACCACCACTCCACGCAACGCCTGCGCACAGTTATCGCCAGAATACATCGCCGCTTCCCGGCTATAGTTTTCCCAATTCACCACTGCCCGGGCGTAGGGGTCGAGTAGCAGCTTAGAACTATCAAATCGCAACCCCTGCGACGGCTCAAACGGTCCATGCACCCGATAGCCATACACCTGCCCCGCTCCTACCCCATGAACAAACACATGCCAGTAGTTGAAGGTGCGATTGTGCTTGGGGTCTAGCCAAATCACCTGTGCTGGTGTGGAATCGTTGGGGGCGGCAAATAGCAACAGTTCGATCGCCGTACAGGGCTTGGCAGCGTAGATACAAAAATTCACCCCATTAGACCAGACCGTCGCCCCCCAAGGGAAAACTCTGACCCGGCAGAATTGCTGACTCCATAGCACTATCCCTGAAGTGTGTTAATCGCTAACTACCAATACGCCTCGATCGGTCGATTTGCCTCATTCGAGCCGCCCCCCGTCCCACTCCCAGGATTATCCACAATAAAGTCGATTACCTGAGTCCCACTCATGCGACAGTAACCCGATGCATCGGTAATAGTGCGCCATGTGACGATCGCATTCCCCTGGTTGTCAGGGGTGGCGCTGTTGACCTCGACCCCAGTCACCGAGATATTGGTATAGACCGACGCCACATAGTTTCGACAACTGCGCAATTGATCGATCGACGCTCCAGGGGGGAATTGTCCTTGACCCGTGCCCGGAGGAGGGGTGGGAGTCGGCGATGCGGTGGCAGTGGGGGTGGGAGTAGGGGTGGGAGATCCCGTGTTGGAGCCATCGCGGCGTTGCACGACCAACTCAATCACTTCATTGGAGGAATTGACCCGGCAATAGCCCAGTCCACCATTGGTGGTTTGCCAATTGACCACCGTATTGCCCTGGGAATCGGGGGGAGCCGCTGTCACCCGGACATCGGTTTCCGCAATATTTAGGGTATCGGCGACTCTAGTTTGGCAGGATTGCAACTGTTCCTGGGTGCCTTGAGCCGTTCCAGTCTGATTGGGCAAAGGGCTGAGATTGGGGGTGGAGCCACCGGGGTCTTGCACAACAAATTCGACGATCTCGTTGTTTTCGGTGATGCGGCATGTGCCCACCGCTCCACTTGTGGTTTTCCAGTTTAGTTCTGCAATATTTTGGTCGTCTACTGCCACAGGTTCCATTTCAATGTTTGCCATGGGCACATCCAAAAATTGGATGCCGACCTGATTTTTACAAGTTTGGATCTGCTGTTCGGTGACATTGGCAGTGTTTAATCGACGCCTAAAAAAGGCAGTCGAGTTAGAAGAATCCACTTGACTACAGGCAGTTAGAGAAGCAACAGCGATCGCAAACCAAGCACGTCGAGCCATAAGCACCACACGATTTGATGGAGACAGACTGAATTAAGCAGGAGTACAGAGTTATTATCTCGCCTCATGACTCATCATCATAATCTCTAAATCTGTCATTGGTGCATCAAAATCCTTTACAGACGCCTGCCCCCTTAGCCTTGCTTGGTCTTCATTGCTCTGCCAACAACCAGTAGGTCATCATCACTCCCCGTCCTTTCACCGTGGTCATGCCACGGGGCTTAAACAAAAACTCGTGCTTGAGTTGGTTGTAAATGTCTTGAGTCACATGGATGCGCCCCGGCTCCCCGGTTGACTCCATACGACTGGCAATGTTGACCGTATCACCCCACAGATCATAGATAAACTTTTTAGAGCCAATCACCCCAGCAATCACAGACCCACTATTGATGCCAATGCGCAGTTGAAATGGGCTGCCATCAGGTCGGGTGTGATTGGCGATCGCCTGTTGCATATCCAGCGCCATCTGGGCGATCGCTGTGGCATGGTCAACCCTGGGTTCGGGAATGCCCGCCGCCACCATATAGGCATCCCCAATAGTTTTAATTTTTTCTAGTCCATGTTTCTCGGCTAGGTGATCAAAGGTTGAAAAAATTTGATTGAGCAACGTCACCAACTTGCGTGGCGAGATGTGTGCCGAGACCGTTGTAAAGTCAACCAGATCGGCAAACAAGACGCTGACATTTTCGTAGGAATCAGCAATGCCTTGGTGCCCAGACTTGAGGCGCTGGGCGATTTGAAACGGGAGGACGTTGACGAGTAGATGCTCGGCTCTGAGGCGCTCCTGACGCAATTCCATTTCCATATGACGACGGCTTGTGATGTCTCGCACGGTGCCTTCGTAGTAGAGAAATTGTCCGCTGTCATCGTGCACCACATGGATGTTTTCCGCAATCCAAATCTGTGTGCCATCCTTGCGGTAGACCTCCGATTCGGCATCTGAGATCGAGCCATACTCTTTTAAATAGACCTCTAACTCCTGTCGTCGCCCCGGTCTGACATAGAGCTGCTGACTAATGTCTGTCATGCTGGCAATCAATTCTTGCGGATTGCTGTAGCCATAAATTTGAGCAAGGGCTGGATTGGCACTGAGGTATCGTCCATTGACGCCAACTTGAAAAATTCCCTCAGTCGCATTCTCAAAAATGCTGCGATAGGTTGCCTCTGTCCGTTTGAGTTGCTGCTGTTGATGGAATAGGGTCAATTGGTTACTAATTCGCATCAACACTTCATCGGTTTGGAATGGCTTGGAAATATAATCTACACCACCGAGGGAAAAAGCTTTTGCCTTATCGATCCTCTCGTCTGAGGCACTGATGAAAATCACAGGAATGTCTTTTGTGGCTGGATTGGCTTTGAGGCGCTGACAGACCTCGTAGCCATCCATGGGAGACATGACGATATCTAGCAAAACCAGGTGGGGTGGAGCAGTAGCGATCGCCGTCAATGCCATTTGTCCGCTCGCTGCCACGCGTACTCGAAACCCATGACTTCTCAGCAGCTTAGAGATAAGCCGCAAGTTGTCGGGTACATCGTCTACTACAAGAATATCAGCGCTGATTGGAGCATTGGTTTGATCTGCCATAGGACTTGCTTGGGGCAAGAATGAATTCACCACACTGGGTGTTACCTCACGATGAGGCAAGGGCGGAGTTGACCGATTCTTGGTTGACGACGAGTCCATCTGGGGAGCGCTGATCATTAGCGTCGTCAAACAAGACTGATCTTCTGTCGTTGCAATCTCAAAAAGCATGATCTCACCTTTAAAGTGGGCTGTATTCAACACGCCTCCGTTGGAAGCAGTTTGGTGGTTTTTTGCAGGTGGGTTGCACCTTGCCACGCCCCTGACTAAATCGGGATGGAATGACGTTGGATTGGCGAGGTTCTAGGTTGATGCGATTGTTGGTGGAGTTTGCCACCCTAAAAGTAACAATGCAAACAATCTACCCAGAAAAAATAAAGCAAAAAATAAAAGTTCCCACTTATAAAAAAATTTAAAGATTGTCGCAAGATTTGACCGCATCTACCCAAAGAAGTAACTATTGTCCAGTCTTTCCAAAATCTGGGAGAGTTTTGCCACTTCTAGAGCAATTACTCTGCCCGAGCGCCCGGCTGGATGGTAAACGATGCCAACGGATAGTTTTGCCATTCTCGTTGAAATCGCTCCGTCACAAACGGCGTTACCACAAACTGGAGCGGTTCCCCCGCTTTTACTTCAATTTTTAGGAAGGAGTAGGGACGCGTTTTAAGGAGCCATGTCCATTGCGTCCTACAAACAGTTGCGATCGAGCTACCAATCGATCGTGGCGTCCCGTTGGGCTATCGTAAATCTCCGTTAGATCGGCGCCCTCAGCCCGTTGTCGTCGCAGGCTAAATCCACTGCCGCCACAAACCAGCCAGTGCATGTGGGAGTCGGCATGTCCGGTGTCCAAGGTTCGCAAATATTCCATGCAGTGGGCATGTCCGTTGATCACTAGGTCTACTAGGGGGCGATCGCCTGCTAGGCTGCCTACCGCCTCTGCCACCCGATCCAACACCCGCCGCAGGTGGCGGCGAATGGTGATGGTTTGGGCTTGTTCCCACTTCGTTGCCTCCGTCACATAGGGAGGGTGGTGAAAAAATACCACTCGCCCTCGCACGTCCTTGTTGTGCCAGGAGTCAATCAATCGTTGCTGGAGCCATTCCAATTGCGATTGATCGACATCGGGTAATTCGTCCTCATTGCTGGCGAGTTGCTTGTCGATATCTAAAATCGTTTCGTCGAGCTGCTGAAGCTTGGTGCGCAGGTCACTGAGCGCGTCGGCATCTTCCTCGCGATCGCGATCGAACTGATCGACCTCCATAAAAAGCTGCTGTTTTTCTTGTTCCAACTGTCGGCGGCGGCTTCTCAACTCCACGCGATAGTCATCTCCTGCTTTGGTGTCGGGAATAGGTAGCGGAGCATTAAACGTATTGGAATCGAGTGCAAAGAAATCAACGCCGCCATAGCGAAAGGTGTAGTAGCGGTTGGGCAGGCGAGTAAACTCGCCCGGTCGATACTGTAGGCAATAGCCCGTCTCAGTTTTAGCTGTGTAGTGTTGCTTTAAGTGGTGATCAAGCTGGTCAGGATTGGTAAAGCGAGACAAAACGTCCAAAAACGCTTGAGCATAAGCCTTGCCTTGGTAGGAACCATGCCAGCCAATATCAAAATCTAGGCGCAACCAGCGCAGACGACGAAATGACAGGGTTGCCCCACCCAACAACCCCTGGACGAGGGTGAGGTCATAGTAATCGTGATTCCCCGGAACTAAAAACGTTGGCGTTTTAAACACCATGCGATCGAAGGCAATTTGCTTAGGACGATCGCCGCCAACCAGCAGTTCTTTGTAGGGTCTAATAAAGTTGGCTTGGTAGTACTCACTGGAACCAACCAGGTAGACCACATCTCCGGTGTGTAAAATGAATCGAGCCGAATCTACATGGGGAAGCATGGCTTCGGCGACTCGCCGCTGGGGATGCTGCCCGTGCTCTGGTCCAGAACCCGTATCTCCCAAAACTAAAAAACAAAACTCTGTGCGATCGTCTCGCGAGTCATCCAACACAAGCCGGGTCTGGTCAATGCCACGCTTGAGAATGGCAGGGTCACGCCACCGAACGCGCTGAGCCATTTTTTGAATTTTGTCAGCAATGGGCGGATCGGTAGCAAACTGCACAACTGGATACTCCTAACCTCAAAGACAAAACGCAAACGGGGTGGACAATTGCAATGACTCAAGAAGAGTCGATCGCTTTTTCTGTAGGATTTCCGGTATGCCGCTGGGTGAGGGGATTCTCTGTCACTTTAACAGGAGTCCCCAGTGATGAAAAGCCCTACCCGCGGACACTGCGCCTAGACGATTTCCAGTTTGGCTTGAGAAAGAGCCACGCCGCAAAAAAGAAGGCAGCCGTAAACAGTTGGGTAATATCAATAGCAGATAAATAGCCATCGGAGAAAGCGGCAATGCTGCGATCGGTGATGCCAAACAGCCAGGAGGCATTGCCCAAAGACCAGATGCCAGTTTTCAGTCGCATCTCGAACTCAGATTCTTCGGTGGATATCATAGCGGCGGGTTCTAGAATAGTGCTGGAGTCAGAGGATGGGGTTGGATTATTCATTCCATGAACCTAATACAAGAAGTGGTGATGGGTATCAGCCCTATCCTCGTTCGAGCGATGAAAGAGACTAACCTTGTATTTACAGTAATTGGAAATATTTCGTTACAACTCTACCCTTAGTCTTGTTATGAGGGGATGTTGTGTAAACGAGGAACTCTCCGAAAGACAGATCTTCTAATCACTGACAAACTGGGTCTTTTTTTGGTCATGGTTCTATCGATCGACAGAGGCAAAATCTCTGCGGATTCGCAACCATGCGAGGACAGCTATTCTTCAGCAATTATTCTTCAGCAACTAAGGAGACCAATCCAATGACAAGTCCTCTTCATGGTGCAGAGCTAATTGATTGCGCTAGGGCAAACGGAAAACAGGGCATCGAAGTGGCGGCTGATCTGTGTGGATATGGCAACAACCTAGCCAAATTTGAGCAGGCACTGACCACCGCTTGCGAGGAAATGGGAATTGAATTTAATGCCTTTACAGATCTGCTCAAAACACCCGACGATCGCCGTGCCCTTGGCTTAGAAATTGCGCCAGATACGCCATCCCAACTGTAGCGATCGCCCCCCTAGTGCTGGTTTCCCTAGTACTGGTTAAATTCTCAGCCATCCACCGCACCTACCATCCCCGGCACAG
>JAAUSV010000277.1 GCA_012032525.1 Leptolyngbyaceae cyanobacterium SL_7_1 | reverse complement strand
AGATCAGCCTAACCCAAAAAAACTTCATTTGTCCTGTTTGGAAAACAGCTCATCCTCCTCTAATCGCTACACAACTTGGCAGCAAATATCACTAGGATTAAACCTCATCACCCCCTGAACGCACCTCATCTGAGGGTATCATGGGCTCCGGAGTCGCAGCAACTTTGACCATT
Organism: Leptolyngbyaceae cyanobacterium SL_7_1; assembly: GCA_012032525.1. GTDB lineage: Bacteria > Cyanobacteriota > Cyanobacteriia > Elainellales > Elainellaceae > JAAUSV01. The sequence goes on along the minus strand of JAAUSV010000277.1, from coordinate 6,530 downwards.
GCGTGACGCAACACCCGCTCACCCAACAAATAACCACGCACCAACTCCTCCATTACCGTTCCTTCGGGGTATTCATCGGTTGGTTGGCGAATCACAGCTTCGTGCATGATGGGATCAAACTCTTTGCCTTCCGATCGCATTGGAGCCACGCCAATTTTCTTTAAGCGATCGACAAAATCCTTATAGACCCCTTGATAACTCTTGTGGATCGTCATCTCTGCATCCGTTTGGGGCTTGATTTGGGATCGTGCTCGCTCAAAATTGTCTACTACCGGTAGCAACTCTACAACGGTGTTGCACTTGACCTGTTGTTCTAGGTCTTCTTTTTCTTTTTGAGTCCGCTTTCGGAAGTTGTCGAAATCTGCCACAATCCTCATGTATTGAGTCGATCGCTCTTCAAGCTGAGATTTCAACTGTTGGATTGTTCGGGTCATCTCATCGATCGCTGCTCTATAGTTAATGCCTCCCTCTTCAACCGCCTCAGCATCCTCCACAACTAGTTCGTCTACAGCGGGGACATCAGAACTCGCTGATCCCTGGTTGAGTTCCGAATTTGCATCGGGTTGAGTCGATTCACCCGCTCCAGGGGTCATCTCATTTTCCATAGCCTGCGAACCCTCTGTACCATCACTAGTTGGCTCTTGAATATCTTCTAAACGCTTGTCTTCATCCATTTTGCACTACTTTCCAATATCACTGACATGGCTCAACAGCCATTTTAACCAGCATAGTCCTCTGTAAGAAACTGAATTTCACCCGTTGTGACCCAGGAAAATTTTTACTTGAACCCCTCATCGGTCAATTAAAATATACGTTTCAAGGTACGACCACTGGAAAATGGTAACTCAAACCTCAATTACTTGGGGCAATTCACGCTATGCTTTCGGCAACCATGTAGAATTGAGGCTTGATCGAGTATTCTTCAGAAGCAGCGATTGAGTAATAAGTAGGTATATTCAAGTACAACTCCAGGCATTGAGTTTAGGTACTGAGTTCAGGTATCGAGTCGCTGATGCTTATCGGTTAGACCAGCAACAAAATTCACAATTGCTTTATATTGTCTTTTTGCAATCATCATAGAGAGATTTGGGAATACTCTTCTAAAGGAGACGCTCTAACACCCACTATGACTAATTCTTCGTCCCAACGCCGCGCTTTAGTCGTTCAACACAATTTCTCTCCCTTCAGCAACAAGCTTATTCAATCTGGCTATGCAAACAGTGAGCAGATGCAGCAGGCGCTGATTGAGAGCCGTAAATCTGGGAGACCCCTGACGGAAGTTTTGGAGTTGATCACGGGTCAACAGCTTCCCCCCGATCTACTGCGTCAATACAAAAAGCAACAACTCTTTGAGTTGAAGATTCTTTACGGAGTGGAGTCTCTTGACCCTGAGATCAGTCAAATTTCTACAGCACAAGTGGGATTGTTGATTGACACGTTAGTCCCAGTAGACATTTGCCGTCGCTGCCGTCTGGTGCCCCTTGCCCGCACAGAAGGAGAATCACCCGCTGTTTTTGTGGCGATGGTAGACCCAGACGATTTGGCGGCACAAGATGACCTCAACCGGATCTTGCGTCCCCAAGGGCTGGTGCTTCAGCGCATGGTAATTACCGCAGAAGACTACCAGCGGATTATTTCCCAATACCTCGATGAGCAAGTGGAGCGCCAAAAGCAACTTGAACAGCAGTCGAAGGTTGATGTTAAGGCGGATCTAGAGGGGTTGGAGTATCTAGAGTTAGAAGAATCGCCTGAAGATGCGGAAGCTAATTTAGATACGGCGTTGCAAGATGCCGAAGCGGCTCCAGTGATTGCACTGGTCAATAAAATCATGGTTAAGGCGTTGCAGGAAGGCGTTTCAGATATCCACGTCGAGCCTCAAGAGGAGGATCTACGCATTCGATTTCGCAAGGATGGAGTGCTTCGGGAAGCACTACCCGATCGCCTCCCGAAAAAAATCATTCCAGCCGTTACTGCTCGCTTTAAAGTGATCGCCAATCTCGATATTGCAGAGCGACGAGTACCCCAAGATGGTCGAATTCGCCGCATTTATGACAATCGCAAGATTGATTTCCGAGTAAACACTCTGCCAAGCCGCTACGGCGAAAAAGTGGTTCTCAGGATTCTAGATAACTCCGCCACCCAGTTGGGATTAGACAAGCTGATCACCGACCCTGACACCCTACGCATTGTCAAGGATATGGTGGCACGTCCCTTTGGCTTGATCCTAGTAACTGGACCAACGGGTTCTGGAAAAACCACAACGCTGTACTCGGCATTGGCTGAGCGCAATGACCCCCGAATTAACATCAGCACCGCTGAAGACCCGATTGAATATAGCTTGCCTGGATTGACTCAGGTGCAGGTGATTCGAGAAAAGGGGATGGATTTTGCCTCGATTTTGCGGGCGTTTCTTCGACAAGATCCAGACGTGATCCTAGTGGGTGAGACACGGGATAAGGAGACAGCAAAGACAGCGATCGAAGCTGCCCTTACCGGTCACCTTGTCTTGACCACCCTGCACACCAATGATGCGGCGAGTGCGATCGCCCGCTTGGACGAAATGGGGGTAGAACCCTTCATGGTATCTAGCTCCCTGATTGGGGTACTAGCACAGCGCCTGATGCGGCGAGTGTGCGTTGATTGCCGAATTCCCTATACTCCCTCTGCTGAGGAGCTAGCCCGGTTTGGCTTATCTGCCTCCCGCGAAGCAGATGTTACCTTCTATCGAGCAAACTCGTTACATCCTGAACAAATTCAAGAGGCCAAAGCCCAGAACGTGCTCTGTTCCTCTTGCAAAGGCGTAGGCTACAAAGGACGATGTGGGGTCTACGAAGTGATGCGCGTGACGGAGCCGATCCAAACTTTGATTACCGAGGGAGCTCCTACGGAACGAATCAAGGAAGTTGCCGTTGAAGAGGGGATGAAAACCTTATTGGCATATAGCTTGGATCTGGTGCGGCAGGGAGCAACCAGTTTGGAGGAGGTAGAACGGGTAACCTTCACCGATACAGGTTTAGAAGCTGAGCTCAAGGCAAAGCGCAAGAGTTCATTAACTTGCCGCTGTTGTGGCGCAGAGTTAAAGCAAGAGTGGTTTGACTGCCCCTTCTGTACAACGCCGCGTTTCCAGGACTAACCCCTGCTGTCGCCAGCTCCGCTATGGCAATGACAGCGTCTTTGTTCGCTATGCTTTTACCAACCCCCCTCGATCGCGTCGTTAGCCACCCTCAAAGGACGATCTCTCAAGGAGAACATCTGCTATGGAAATGATGATTGAAGATTTGATGGAGCAGTTGATCGAAATGGGCGGGTCAGACCTGCACCTTTCAGCGGGACTGCCCCCCTACTTCCGGATTAGCGGACATTTAACTCCGATCGGGGATGAGCCGCTGACAGCAGACCAGTGCCAGCGCTTGATCTTTAGCATGCTAAATAATACTCAGCGAAAGAATCTGGAGCAAAACTGGGAGTTGGATTGTTCTTACGGGGTCAAGGGGTTGGCTCGATTTCGGGTGAATGTGTACAAGGACCGAGGCACCTACGCCGCTTGTTTGCGGGCGCTCAGTTCTAAAATTCCCAGTTTTGAGAAATTGGGATTGCCCGATATTGTCCGGGAGATGGCAGAAAAACCCCGTGGGCTGATTTTGGTGACGGGTCCCACTGGCTCAGGTAAAACAACCACCCTAGCTGCCATGATTGACCTGATCAATCGCACCCGTGCCGAACACATTTTGACCATCGAAGACCCGATCGAGTTTGTCTACGAACCCATTAAGAGTGTAATTCACCAGCGCCAACTCGGTGAGGATACCAAAAGTTTTACGAACGCGCTGCGGGCAGCCCTACGGGAAGATCCAGACATTATTCTGGTTGGGGAGATGCGAGATTTAGAAACCATTGCACTGGCCATCACAGCGGCGGAAACCGGACACCTCGTATTTGGCACATTGCACACTAGCTCTGCTGCCCAAACCGTTGACCGGATGATCGATGTCTTCCCAGCGGAGCGTCAAACCCAGGTACGGGTGCAGCTTTCCAACTCGCTGGTGGCGGTCTTTAGTCAAACCTTGGTTCCCAGGAAAAATCCTAAACCAGCCGAGTTTGGGCGGATTATGGCGCAGGAGATCATGGTAATTACACCAGCGATCGCCAACCTGATTCGAGAAGGCAAGACCTCTCAAATTTACTCTGCTATTCAAACAGGCGGCAAATTGGGCATGGTCACCTTAGAAAAAGTGCTAGCGGATCAGTACAAAGCGGGGCTGATTTCGTTTGAATCTGCCATGTCTAAGACCTCTCGACCAGACGAGTTCCAACGTTTGATTGGTGGCACACCGATGCCGACAGCCACAAAATCTGGGGCGGCGATGCGATAGCGATCGCTCCATTGTTTGCCCCATCGTTTACACTTGAGCTATTCTTTGCTCCTGCTTCTCTCATCTCCTTACCATTGACTCTGGATGTAAGCCATGCCTACCTATGTCGCCAAAGCCCGAGACGCTAAAGGCAATCCCAAACGACAGAAAATCAATGCAGAGACGGTTGGTGATGCTCGAACAGCCTTGCGTGAGCGGGGTTTGTTTGTCCAAGAGATTAGAGAAGATCGTGGGGTTTTAGAACGACTCAATTCCTTTGATCTCAAAGATCTACAAACATCATTTGCCTCGGTCAGTGTGAAGGACAAGGCGATCTTCTCGCGACAGTTTGCCGTCCTAATCAATGCAGGGGTGGCAATGGTGCGGGGATTGGGGGTTTTGGCGGATCAATGCCCCAATCCCCGCTTAAAAAAAGCACTCCAGGAAGTCAGTTCCGACGTGCAGCAGGGAACCAACCTGGCAGACTCTATGCGGAAACACCCCAAGTGTTTTGATGGTCTCTACGTCAGCATGGTGCAGGCAGGAGAGGTTGGGGGTGTACTAGACGAGGTGATGAATCGATTGGCAAAACTCTTAGAGGACATTGCCCGGTTGCAGAACCAGATTAAAGCAGCAATGACCTACCCGATCGCAGTTGGATTCATTGCGATTACCGTTTTTATTGGTATGACGGTGTTTCTGTTACCAATTTTTGCTGGCATCTTTGACGAATTAGATGCTGAGTTGCCCGTATTTACCGCCTTTATGTTGCGGGTCAGCGAAATTTTGCGATCCCCTGCCTCCGTGTTGTTGGTCTTAGCTGCCATTCTCTTTGGAATGGCATATCGCATGTACTACAACACTCGCATTGGACGGGAAACCCTCGATCGCCTCTACTTGAAACTCCCCCTGTTTGGGGATCTAATTCAAAAAACCGCTACAGCCCGGTTTTGCCGCACGTTCGGTGCCCTATCTCGTTCTGGAGTGCCCATTCTCACTGCCCTTGAAATCGTGCGAGATACCGCTGGAAATCAAGTGGTTTCCAATGCGATCGATTCAGCTCGACAAGAAGTGCAGTCGGGCGGCATGATCAGCATTGCGCTCCAGCGGGAACAGGTTTTCCCGGTGATGGCAATCCAAATGATCAGCATTGGGGAAGAAACCGGAGAGATTGACACAATGCTGATGAAAGTGGCAGATTTCTATGAAGATGAGGTGGAACAAGCGGTCAAGGCGCTGACTAGCATTATGGAACCTGTGATGATTGTGGTACTGGGAGGCATGGTAGGTTCAATTTTGGTGGCAATGTATCTGCCGATGTTTAAGGTAATGGACGCTATCAAATAGAGATTGGGTGCAGAGACAGAATGGATGCAGAGACAGAATGAGATTCTGCCAAATTTTGACTGTTTCTCGATCGCCGTGTCGAAGAATGAACCTACACCTTAAGGTAGATTGAGTTGCGATCTGCCCAGCACTTGTCTGAGTCTCGTTACAATTCAGGGGAGCTTTCGTTGGGAACGGTTCAATCATTGGTTGCTATTACCCTTGAGCATCATGTCTGGGAAATCTGTACAACACCACCAATACGAAGAACTGCTGGCGGAGTACAGCAGTCACCAAGGCACGATCGCCCTACTGAAAGCGCATCGTCCCTATCTAGAAATGATTCCGAGTATGCGTCGTCCGGACGAGAGTGTGATTACCATTCCACTGCCACTTGTTCGGGTGCGAGAAACGATCGCCACCACAGAATCGGGGAATGTCATTCCCTCCGGTGGGACGATTCAACTGCCCTGTGATGTGGCTGTGTTGATGTGTGACCCAGAGTGGCGAATTAAAACGGGGGTAGAGATTTTTGTGTTTATCCATCGCCCTCAAGAGGATTTTTCTGGTTTGTTAAGCCGATGGCGACGAACCCAAATGTGGCTAGACAAGGGCTATGAATGGATCATGCCCCACCGACATCAACACATCCTCAGTGAGGGGCAGATGAAACCTATCCCCTGTTTGTAGTGTTTCCAGAGACGCCAGAGCGGGTGAAACGGGGATTGCGGGGGGCATATCTTCCCTTTGTGACGGAAGCTGTGCCTGTTGAGGAATTGGTTGAATCGCTGGAACTGATCTGCCGAAGCCTGACCTCGTCTCACGCAACCCTTCCCTAGCCCAGTTAGGGAG
>JAAUSV010000276.1 GCA_012032525.1 Leptolyngbyaceae cyanobacterium SL_7_1 | reverse complement strand
ATCTTCGACCTGATTGACCACGCGATTGGCATCGGCTTCGCTCATATCTTGACGTTGACTAAGCAGAGTCACCAACGTGTTGCGATCGAAGTGGGAGAGCCGCACTTGGAGATCGTGGGCACCCGCTTGGGGGTCATCTAGCAGCGTTTGCAGATCGCGCTTGATACCTTCCGGATTCAACTCGCCCCGACCTGTGTGGCGCAGGTAATCTTCCAGCTTTTGCCACTGAGCTGAAACCCTTGCCTTGGCAGCTTCCTGCACGTTGGTAGCATCGGCGATGACGATCGCAAAGATCCGTTCTAAGGACGCTGCCACCTGTTGCTTCTCTTCAAAGGACAGGTCTGCCCGCTGGTTGAGGAAGGTTAGCAGGGTGGCTTGGTCAAATTTGCCAAAGCGATCGCCCAACCGATCAGCTCCCACGTCCGCGTCTTCCAACATGGGTTTAAAGTCTTGAGCAAGTGCATCCTGATTGAGCAGTGTTTCTCTGGGTGCCAGTCGCACATAGCCATCGATCAGCATCTCCAATTCCTGAGACTTTTGGGTCTCCTCAATCACGATCACGCCTTCAAGTACATCTTGGCGAATACCCTCCAGTTTCCAGGACAGGGTGTCGATTTGGCTGGCGGTGAGCAAGCCGCGCGATCGCAACAAATCCACAAAAAACTCATGTCCCAATCCCTCCAATTCCCGCCGAACGGTGGTTGGATCGGCTTGGGGATCATAGAGAACATCGCGAAAATCGCGCTCCAATGCCTCCGGTGTCATTTGCCAGAAATAGTTGTTGAGCAAATAGTTTTCCACATCTGCCCGAACCACACTAAACGGTTCTGACTCACTCTTCAAGGCACTCGTCACACTGCCTGCCTGCTGGGTCAATTGATCTCTTGCGGATTTGAGCTGACCCAGGATTTTTCCACATCAAAATCGGACAGATCGACCCGTCCGATCGCCACTCCCATCAGACCATTCAAGAATTGCATCATGCCAGATGGGGGTTGTTGCCCGCCCGATTGCCCACTGCTGAGCAATCCTTCTAGGCGTTGCCCCAGCCCACCTGACAACAGTTGATCAGGTTGTCCAGAGCGGACAAAATCCACCAACTCACCTAGATAATCCCGTTTTGCCGGGGTTTTGCCAACGGTTTGCTTCCAAGCCGCCTCTAGTTGATCCACAATGCGATTGATCTCGCGTTGCGACAAATCACTGCGGCTACTCACCAAGTCCACAAAGGTTTGGCGATCGACATTGCTCAGCACGGCTGGATCGGCGATCGACGACAGTTCCGAGTTACTCAACAACTGCTCAAACTCCTGCCGAATGTTCTGCAAATTCAGATCCGCCGGACGCAATTTTGCCAGGTAGTCTTCTAAATTTTCCCGAATCCCTTCTGGATCAATTCCCGACGTAAATTCTCGACGCACCGCCGCTGCCGCCGCCTCCGCCGTAGAGATGATCTGATCTTTGGCAATTTTGGCTCCCACCGCATTGGTTGCCGTGCCTACGATCGCCTGAAACCCAGAGGTAGCGGCGTTGACCACAGAGCCAATCAGGGAACCCACTGTGGTAGAACTAATCCACACCATCAGGGAAAAGTAGGTTGCCCAAATCACCAACCCGACGATTCCGCCCAACACAACACTGTTGATCAGGCTGAGCTTGACTGCCAAAATACATGCCCCAAACAGAGACAAGCTAACCGTAAATAATGTCCACAATCCTAGAGCAGTGCCAATTTTGCCAGAACCGCTAGAGCCAGAGGAATCGTGAGAGCTAGCATCAGAACGACTGCCAAGGTAGGAAATCCCGGCAGCGATCGATAGATTGGTCAGTAGGAGTTGAAACCCAAATGCCAACACTAACCCTGCTACAAGAGCAATAAAAAAGCGAGGACCAGAAAAAATTAAGGACGCTTCTTCTAAGGTGTCGGCGGTAGGAGCAACTAACTGAGCCATCCACAGTTGAACTGTAGGTTTATTCAGTAATAAATGGGCAAGCATGATGAAAAGGTCTCTCCCTTAAAACAAATTCGCGTATAGCTGTCTACATAGACAGGGTGAGTATGGTCACATACGTCCTCAGCATTAGTCCGCAACAGGGGCTATCGTCCAAGAATCTGCTGGCGATCGCGCATTAATTCACTCGAAACATTCTTCAAAAAAGCACAACTTAGCCATGCTTCTCCAAACAATATTGGTTGGATTAATCGGTGATCTCTACACAAATTGCCCTGGGTGTAGACCTCCAACTTGAGGGATTGCGACGCTGCTTTCAGAGTGACACACCACAAAAACTAGTCCTACAACGGACTTTGACAGTGACTTCATTAAAGTCTCTTCTTCAGGTTGGAACATCCTTCTGTGGAGAGAATTATGAGTAGAATGCTTGCCTGCCCAACCGCAGGAGGATTGTTGGACTAACATTGCCAATGTCCGCCTCACCAGAAATCATTTGAGATTTGGGATTATCCTTAAGTAGAGAAGGCGATCGAAAATCAATCCATCGGTGCTTCGGTTCTCAAAATAGTCGCTGAATGTGGGAGGATTATTAAACTTAAACTGCTGACTACTTAAAATTTTGAGCCTTAACAGACGGGTTTCCCAATCAAAATCTAGTTGCTATATCCTAAAAGTTGTTTCTATTTAGGCTACAAAAGTAGCTATAACTCATATGTCAAAACGGGTTGATGAGCCAAGAAGCGATAAACAAGTTTTGCTGCCGCTCCACATGCTCAATGTGATGGCAATTATCTTGTCGGTCGCTATTATTCTAATTTTTCTAGCTAGTGTAACGATCGAAGCATTTCAAGGCAGTACTGACGCGGGATTAAGAAGCTTAGCAGCCACCCTACTACCGCCCATTATTATTACCTACATTGTCTTTTTTACACCCTTTATTCGCTCCCAAACCCGTATTCCAGAATTTAGTCTCTACTTCGTTTTTACGCTGTGGTCGTTGATTCTATTTATTTTGGTTAGCAACTATTTGAGTCAACGGAGCCCCGCCGGAGAGCTAGCCCTTTCAATTACATTGACATCACTGATTTATATCTACAGGACGACTCCCTTCCGTTCGTTTATCTCCTGTGCCTACGGCATCCTTTCCGGCTTTCTGTTTTTTGTCCTCTTCTTTGGAGTGCCAGACTAGTAGCGCGACCACCTCAACTGCTCCCCAACTGGGTTGGGTAGCCGCGCCTGATAAACAGAAGGAAATCTATCCCCTCTGCGCTTCTCGATGCTGGTTAATCCGAGAAACTACGTTGTACGCCCCCGCATCGGGTTCTTGCACTTCGGCAGTTCCTTCTACGGCACCGGAAATTGCCTTCCAAGCTTCTAGTCCGCCTTCGATCTCAGCCACATTAAAAAATCCAGCTTGACGCAGGGCAGTCGCCGCTTGGGCAGTGGCGTCGATCGAGTCCCCATAGATATAGATGTCTCGGTTTGGCTCCATCGAAGAACCGATTCGCTCAACTAGCTCGTCAGGGGCGATCGAAATTGCCCCCATAATATGCTCCTGGTTAAACGCCGCCCGATGGCGCACATCTACGATCGTCAATGCAGGCTCGCCCCATTCCAGCCGATTCTTCAAATCCCCGGCGCTAGATTTGGCTTGCAGCGAGGGGGGTGTTTTTATTGGCGCAGTGACTTTTTCTTTGACTGACTCGACTGCATGTTCCACCGTGCTGTTGATAGTTTGATCCAATTTTTCCGCGTTGTTATCCATGGGTTTAGTTCTCCATTCAAGGTTTGATGGGATGAAAATTTGGCGATCGTCTAGCGACTGCGCAAGTTGTTTTCAGCTCGGTGCCAAGCATCCTTCACAGCTTGCTTTGCCTTCTGCCAACCGAGTTTGCCATTGCCATAGCTGCGCTCATAGTCACGCTGCAACTCTGGTTCGATCTCGTCGTAGGTACGTCCGCTGTTGTGATAGCGGCTGTATGCTTCGTAGCCCGTCTGGTAGGCGGGTTGGTAGTCTTCGTAGGTGTAAGTCGTGTCGTAGTAGGGCTGGGCAGAGTAGTTTTGCCGCCAATACTGATCTTCGTCTTGGAAGCGCGATCGCACGTCAACCGCTCCCAGGCATCCCGGCTCGCTTGACGAGCCTCATCCCAATTCAACCGGGAACCGCTGGCATTGGTTTGGTAGTGAGTGGCTAGTTCGGGCTCAACCTCATCGTAGGTTTTACCAGTTTGAGCATGGCGAGTATATCCCTCATAGCCTGTGCGGTAGGCTGGGTGATAATCTTCGTAGGTCTGTCCCTGTTTGTAATAGGGGCGAGACGTGTAGTTTTTCTGCCAATACTCATCTTCTACGGTGGGGTTGACGGTCTCAGCCACCCCTTTGCCAATCAAACCGCCGACAACGCTGCCCACTACCGCACCCACCGCCGCACCGACGGGTCCCGCCGCCGCGCCAATCGCCGTTGTCACAGCTCCAACTGTTGCCGCTCCCACGCCAGTGCCAACGGGGTGGGCACCGGGCTGTCCAGAGAGGGGATCACGGTTGGCATCTTTATCAGCATCATGCTCAAGCTTTTCATTGACATTGCGCCGATCGTTTTCCATGTCCGATAGCCTCCATTCAAGTCATTGACGAGTACATTTACCTTACGGGTTGGCTCGGCTGTCACCGTCTCTCTACGGTTAGAGGTTATAGGCATAGATTCTCTCTCGATCGCCCAAGCTCTTGCCCAACAAAGATTCCCGGCTTTTCCTAAAAAGCCGGGAATCTGGAGAGGTCAGGATGATTTACTGCCAAACAAACACTTTGGCTTCGTATTCTCCTAGATCGATCATGATCTGGTTGTCGCCCGACTCAACATCAAAATCCCCCGTCCACTCGTGCCATGTGCCATTTTCCGGGAAGTTGGGCACGGTGTAACCTGCGAGGAAGTTGTCGGAGAAGTTGGCAACTACCACGACACGGGAGCCTTCATCGTTCCATCGCCCATAGGCAAGGACTTTAGACTCTGGGTCTTCGTGGAAGAAGTCAATGTTTTCGGCAAACAGCGCTCCATTGGTTTTGCGCAGGCTGATCAATCCCTTGTAATACTCAAACAGGCTACGGTTTTCGTCATTGCCCAGCAATGTCCAGTCAATCTTGGCAGATTCAGGGGTTTTGGGCTTGTATTCGCCAAACTCCTCACCCATCCAGATTAGCGGAACTCCGATCGCCGTCATCACCAACACAGCTCCCAGCTTGGCACGTTTAAATGCCGCTTCTCCAAAGATTTCTCGATCGCCCAACTCCACCATCACATGGTTGTGGTCATGGTTGGTCAGGTAGTTGACCACATTGGTGACACCGAGAAAGCCCTGGCGTTTGCAGTCGATCGCCTCCTTCAATCGCTCCAGATCGAACGTGTCACCACAAATATGTTCGAGGACACAATGGTACAAGCTATCGTGCCAACAGCCATCCATCGGACCGTCGATCCCAGTGATACTCGGCGTTTCAGGAATGTGTTCTGCGACGTTGTAGAAGGGTTTTGCCCCCGCGTGCTGTTTGGTTTGTTGCACAATCCAGTGCATGAAGTCGTAGTTGGCGATCTGACGAGCCGCGTCGTAGCGAATCCCATCCACGTGGTATTCTTGAACCCAAAATCTCACGGCATTGCCGATAAACTGCCACGCCGGACGGACATCTAAGGCTTCGTCGTAGTGCTCATAGTTAAACTCTGGTCCCCAGTTATTTTCGGGGTCACGGGGGGCGTGATGGTACCAATAGTCGTGGTCGATCTGGGTGAGGGGACTGGATGCCTCCGAGTGGTTGTAGATCCCATCCATCAACACCCGAATTCCCCTGGCATGGCACTCGTCAATCATCCGCTTCATATCAGCGGTGGAGCCATAACTCGATTCCATCGCAAAGAAATGGCGGGGATTGTAGCCCCAGCTATAATCTCCCGGATACTCCTTGATAGGCATGAGTTCGATCGCATTTACCCCCAACTCACACAGATAATCCAGCTTTTCGATCACGTGTTTGAATTGACCGCGAGCAAATTTATCGTCCTCACCCCCAGAAAAATCAGCCACGTGCATCTCGTAGATCACGAGCTGGTGATCAGGGGGCAGCGGTACGTCATCGTGCTGCCAGACGTAATCATCCACAATCACCTCCCCATCCTTGATGCGAATTACACCGTTTTGGGTGGGGTTGTCAATGTCGGTGGCATAGGGATCGACCACCTCAATCCACTGATCAGGTTCTAGGAACCAACTCTTAGATTGCACTTTGAACTTATATTGATAGGCTCCATCTGCTAAGTCAATGTGAGTTCTAAAATAACCATCTTTACCCTTTTCCATCGGGATCTCCTCCCAGTTGGAAAACTCGCCAATCAAAGCAGCACCTTTGTTATAAGGAGCGAAAAGCTTAAATTCGATCTGTGCCATAGGGGGTGGGGAAGCTCAAAAATACACGATCGATTGTCGTAGATTTGTCGGGCTGACTCATCTTTCCCCAGATGGATTAATAGCGAGAGAAGAGAAATAGCTGGGTTTATACCATTGCTTAAGCACTGAAATAGTTGGCAGCGGGATGATAGGTGACGATCGCCGTCGTTGACTGCTCTGGATGCAATTGCTCACTCTCATCCATCACCAAGCCAATCCGATCGCTGCCCAACAAGTCCAGCAGCACAAACTGGTCTTGAATGTTTGGACAGGCTGATAGCCAAAGCTGTAGCGCGACCCCGGATAGCGCTGAGCCAGAATATCGCGAATCGTTGTTGGGCTCCTG
>JAAUSV010000275.1 GCA_012032525.1 Leptolyngbyaceae cyanobacterium SL_7_1 | reverse complement strand
CAAGGCTTGGAAGTGGCGATCGGCATGGATCAGGTAGGGCGCTATCCACCGATTTTGCAAGATCTCAACTTTGTGCGAGATGCCTATCGCCAAAGTGTGTCCCATCCTTTGCTGTTTGTCTTGCCAGACTATGCCATCACCCGGATTAGTCAATACGCCCCCGATTTTTGGGCATGGCAATCGGGACTATTCCGGTTCAAAACCTCCTCCCAAAGCCTGAAGCAATTGCGAGTGGAGGCAGTTGAGCAACCGTTGCCCTACATTGCCTCGACCGAAAATCAAGCGCAGATTGAGCAACTCCAAACGCTTTTGATGGAGCTGCGTCCGTCTGGCAAAGCCATTGCCCCTTCAGATCTGCATCTCTGTAGCGAGCTTTATTACAAGATTGGCTCTGCCTATCTGACCCAGCGCCAAGCCAACAAAGCAACAGATTATTTGCTGGAAGGCTTGAAGCTGATGGCAAAGCAACTCGATCTAGGATTGAGCCAAAGTCTCTATCGCAAATTAGGCAATGCCTATGAGCAGAGGCGACAGTTTGAGGAGGCGATCGCTGCCTACAAGCAATCCTTAGAGATAGCTAAGTCATTAAATCAACCAGAAAGGGTTGCAACGGTACTTCGTGACTTAGGTGATGTGGCGTTGGAACAGCGCCACTTTGAGCAGGCTCAAGCCTTTTATCATCAGAGCCTGGAGATCGATGAAATTCACAACGATCGCTACTCCCAAGCCCGCACCTACCACCAATTAGGCATCGTGGCACAGGAGTTGCGCGAGTATGAGCAAGCCCGCTCCCACTACCAACAGGCACTGCAACTTACAATCGAGTTCAACGATCGCTCAGCGTAATCTCGATCGGCTTTCGGGTTAGAAGCGGTGATTAGAGGAAGCGATCGGGCTTGGTGGAAGGGCGATCGGATTGACACAGAGACAAAGACCTACGGCTTTTCCTAAAAAGCCGGGGGTCTGGGGGTTGAGGGTAGGGCGATCGGACTGGATGATGGAAGAGAGCAATTGTACCTCACCCGATGCCTGCTAAAATTCAAAACACTCACCATTACCAACAGACTGAGGATGAGTGCCTCCGAAATTCCAGAACTCCCTAACCATTGGCAGGTGATTGAAGCTGAGAAGATCTACTACTCCAATGAGGGTCGGCTAGTTTCATTTAGTCAAACTCAAATCCAACTGGGTATTCAATACGACGCGCTGGGCAAACATCTTAAAGCCATCAACAAAGGACTCGTATCTCCCAAAGGAAACAGTGGGCTTGTGCCTTCAGAAGAACTCGATTACGACTTCAAATCGTAACTACTCAGGTTGAAGAACAGGGAAGATCAGGTTTCCCATAAACACTTGTTTGAGGGCATTGAGCACATCAATGCCTTGTTTCCTGAGCGTAGAAATGTAACCTCGAATTCGACAAAACCGTTGAGCCCCCTCCATCGAACGAAAGCCCCCGGAAATTTTCTGTCTCAGTTTCATCATGCGCAGATCTCGCTCCGCTTGATTATTATCAAACGGCACCCGGAAGTCATACATGAATGCCAACACGGTCGCTTGCTTGGAAAGACGGTCGAGTAAGTTTTTCGGAGGACTCTGTTTAGGACGCCCCCTAGAGAGGCGTTGATTGGGGTCAGTCGGTGGCGGTGGGTTGTCTTTCAAGCCTTGCTCAATCAGGGTCTGGTACTGTTGCTCAAAGCTGGCTATTTGGGTGGCACTGAGGGCATCGAGCCCCGCAGCTTTCGCCACCTCCACCTGCGTCTTGATTTCCACCAATAAGGTCATCATCTCGTCGGACCACCCCTGCTGATAGCGTTCCACCACAAACAGCAACTCCCGCAGATGATGGGCATTACACAATCCATGCTCACACTCGTAGTGTGCATAGCTCGACCAACCATCGTGGATACTGGTGCCGCTAAAGTGAGGCAGAATGTCCATCGCATCCATGGCTAACTGCCCTCGCTTGGGATGGATGAAGTAATAGGTCAAGGCTTTGCTACAGGCGACATGCAACCACATCAGCTTGCCACCAACGTGCATACCCGTCTCATCAAAATGCCCCACCTCAGCTTGCTGTATGGCACGCTTCAACTGCTGCTCAACGGGTTCTAGTTTTTCATCGCATTGGGCATAGGTGTTGTAAAGCGTGCCTTCTGAAAGCTCACACCCGACCACCTCCCGCAACAAATCACACACCCGCATTGAGGGCAATAGTTGTCCGCTCATCAGATACACCATCAATCCCTTGATGCCACTTCCATACTGCACCACACTGTTGACATCCGCTGGAAAGCTCGCTTGATTGAGAACTCCACAGCAGGGGCAGCGTTTCTCCTGGGCTTGGTGTTCGCTGACGATTAAACGCAACGGTGGCAAATCATGCACCTGGCGCAGTCCCCAACTCTCGACGGCAACATCTTTGAGATCTTCACCACAGCTCTGGCACTGCAAAACTGGGTGTATCACCACCTCATCGACCTGTTCGCTCCACTCCAAGGTGCTGCCCTCATGTCCGCTTTGTCCGCCACTGGAACGTTCACCCTTTTGACGAAGGCTTTTGGTGCGTTTAGCAAACCCATCCCCAGCCGGGGGTTTACTACTATTTCGACTGTCCTTCTTCCGTTGGTTCTCCAATGCCTTAAGGCGAGTTTCCAGTTGCTCAATCCGCTCCAATAGTCCCTCAACCAATGCGATGACGGCATCCTCTCCTTGGGCGTAAACCGCACGGATCTCCTCCCGGCTAATTGACTTTGAAGGGTTTGACTGTCCCATCGCTTCTGGCTTCAATGAAAGCTCAATCCTCAAATCCTATAGGCTTATTACTCTTACCCTTTGAAATATCCCTAAAATCTTCAACCTGAGTAGTTACGTTCAATGGTAATAATATTTCGATAGCTCATCACAAGGTTAAATTTGGTACGCTTTTTCTTCAGTGTAGCCCAGTATCAAGGAGGGGTCTCATCGGTTTATGTAGCACCAGCAGCCCAACATTGCGTTGGTGCGGACGGTAAGGCGCTCGAACCGATTGGCGTAGCTGTTGTCTCGGAGGGGACACCGACGTACGGTGTCGAGCTTAGCCCTGATCTGCGCCCGCACTACCACGCGAACTACTATGCAGCTTTCGTCATTATTTAAAGAAATTCGCGAACCAGAAATCCAGTTTTGCCTTGGAGTTGTTGCCAGCGCGATCGCCGCTGCCAGTCTTTCAGAGTAATCAAGCGACTGCGATCGAACGACTCCAACAAAAATTGTTCAACGTGTTGAATCAAACCCGGATCGCTTAAGGACACATTCAACTCATCGTTTTCGTAGAAGCTGCGGGGGTCAACGTTGGTGCTGCCTGTGCTCACCCAGCGATCGTCGATTAGCAACGATTTGGCGTGCATCATGCTGGGTTGATATTCATAGATTTGAATGTCATTTTCTAGTAACTCCCGATAGTGCTCACGGGCAACGGCGTAGACCAGTGGCTTGTCATTGCGATGCCCCATTGTCAGCACCCGCACATCCACACCCCGACGTTTAGCTGCGATTAACGCTCGCCGTACATTGATTTCGGGGATGAAATAGGGACTGCTGAGCCACAGCCGCTGATGGGCTGCCAAAATTGACAGGTGAAACAGCATCCGCAATTCCGATTTGCGCAGAGAGAAATTGCTAGTCGTGACCAAGATTCTAGGTTCGGCAGAGTGGGGCGGGCGGATGATTTCCCGATTTAAGTCCACTGTTCCTGCTGACGCTGCCCAATTTTGCATAAAAATTCCCTCCAACACCCCCACGATCGACCCCTCATAGCGCACCTCATAATCCCGCCACGCTGCCTGATCTGCCTTGGGTCGCCATCCCAATCATCCGATACGCCTGCACCACCGATCAGCCCGGTCTTGCCATCGATCAGTAATAATTTGCGGTGGGTGCGAAAGTTGAAATCCAAGGGTGCCCGCCAGGAAAACTTTTGGAAGAAGCGCACCTGCACCCCCGCTGCCTGTAATTGCTGCCAGTAGGATTTGGGTAAATCCTTTGAGCCATAGCCGTCTACCATCAACTGCA
The DNA here is from genome assembly GCA_012032525.1 of Leptolyngbyaceae cyanobacterium SL_7_1. Classification (GTDB taxonomy): domain Bacteria; phylum Cyanobacteriota; class Cyanobacteriia; order Elainellales; family Elainellaceae; genus JAAUSV01. The sequence goes on along the minus strand of JAAUSV010000275.1, from coordinate 2,702 downwards.
CTTTTACCCCTGCCTGCGATCGCTCACTCAATGCCGCTGCAAAGTCATTGGCTCTCCGACCGGGCGTCATAAAAACGTTTCAAAGTGAATGGTGTGCTGAGCACTACGAATTGCCTCCAACCGCGCTGCATACACCGCCTCCGCCTCCACCCAAAACCCCGTCGGCTTGCCCCCACCCACCAACGAACTCGTCAACCCCACCAACGTCTGCACAAAATGCTCTTCCCCTGGATTGGGTGGATTGACAATGTGATAGCGAATGTTTTTGCGAAATGCCCCTTGCAGATAGAGCGCAACGAACACAATTGCCAGGGCGATTAAAATTAGTAGGGCGATCGCTTGAAGAATTGGCAAAATTGGAACAGGCATAGGAAGGATGAAGGGTGAAGGATGAGTTTTGTGAGGTTAGTTTTGAGCCATGAGCCAGCTAATCGCTAATCGCTAATCGAATTTCCCTACCCTACCACCATTACCAATGCACTCTAGTTATTCCCTGGGAATTGATTTTGGCACCTCTGGTGTGCGGGCGATCGCCCTCGACACAACCGGACAAATCCAGGCAGAATCACGGGTTTCCCTAGCAGTTCAGCAGCCAACCGCATGGCAGACTGCCTTGTATGCTGTGTTGGAACAGTTGCCGTTGTCGATTCGCCAAGGGACACGCTCGATCGCCGTCAATGGCACCTCGTCTACCGTGTTGTTGTGTGATCGCCACGGGCAACCGCTGACGGAACCCCTGTTGTACAACGATGGGCGGGGAATTGCGGGGATGGAGCAGGTGCAGACGATCGCTCCTCCCAGTCACACAGTCCTCAGTGCCACCTCCAGCTTGGCGAAATTGTTTTGGTGGGCGCAGCAATTTGGGGACATGCGATCGTTAGCAAATGCATCAAAACCCTACTTCTTACATCAAGCAGATTGGCTGGGGTTCCTGCTACACGGACAATTGGGCATTAGTGATTATCACAATGCACTGAAGTTGGGGTATGACGTGGGAGAGTTGCACTATCCCGATTGGCTGGATTGGGAAGCACTACCGTTTCAGGTGCCTGTGGTCAAAGAGCCGGGAGCAGGGATTGCCCCCGTCACAGCCGCGATCGCCGCCCAATTTGGGTTTCCCCCAGACGGTTGGGTTTGTGCGGGGACAACCGATAGTATTGCCGCGTTTCTTGCCAGTGGGGTGCAGACGCCCGGTGAAGCCGTAACCTCGCTGGGTTCCACACTCGTCTTGAAACTGCTGAGCACCACCCGCGTAGACAATGCTGATTACGGCATCTATAGCCATCGCTTAGGGGATGGGTGGCTAGTGGGCGGCGCATCGAATACGGGCGGAGCTGTACTACAGCGGTTTTTCACCAATGCGGAATTGCACAGGTTGAGTGAGCAAATTCAGAAACGGCGACTGGGCGATCGCTCCCAACCCCTTTGTCTACTATCCACTCACCCAACCCGGCGAACGCTTCCCCATCAACGATCCCACCCTGCCACCCTGCATGGAACCTCGCCCAAACGATCCAGCGGAATTTTTATACTACCTACTGGATGGCATGGCGCGAATTGAACGCCGAGGCTACCAACTTCTACAGGAGTTTGGAGCAACGTCGTTAAGCGGTGTGTATACGGCGGGGGGTGGAGCAAAAAACCAGGTGTGGACGGAGTTGCGATCGCGCCATTTGGGAGTTCCTGTCAGGCGATCGCCCCAGACCGAAGCAGCCTATGGAACAGCATTGCTGGCGATGAATGGGCAACGGGAAGACAGATCGTAATCGCTACCCACCCACCCGCGCTTGCCCAAACGGGCAAAGATCGAGAATGGTGCAGCGATCGCACTCTGGATCGCGGTAATAACAACACTTTTGCCCATGCAGCATCATCACCTCGTGGTTGTCGTATACCTGCTGGGCATTCCAACTCTCTGGCAACTGGGCTTCGAGTCGGGCATGGGAACGTCCCACATCCGTGTTTGCTGGAATCAGCCCGGTGCGGATTGCCACGCGATGGTGGTGGCTATCGACTGCAAGTGCCCGCTGGCGCAGTCGGCTAAAGGAAAGCACCGCTGCGCTGGTTTTGGGTCCCACTCCCGGTAGGGCTTCTAACCACGATCGCGCCTCCGCTACAGGCATTTCCGCTAAAAATTCTAGCGAGAGCGAACCATGTCGTTGCTCGATCAATCGCAGCACTTGCTGAATCCGTGGTGCTTTCACCTCAGCATAGGTCGAAGGAGCGATCGCCCGTTGGACTTCATCCGTCGGCGCATCCCGCACTGCCTCCCAGGTGGGGAACTGCTGAATCAATTGCTGAAAGGCTTTGTGGGACTGGGCGTTGCGGGTGCGGTGGGAGAGCAGGGCAGATACCAATTCGCTCAAGGGATCAAGATCGTGGAAATAGGCGATCGGGCACCCGTACACCGCACAAAGGCGATCGTGAATTAGCAGTGCCTTTTGATGCCATCCTTGCGGGAGGTTTGGCTCAGTAGTCGCGGACTCAAAGAGGGGTAATGACATTCAACGGGTAGAGACAATAGCAAATTGATACAACTAATAGCCTATCGAGTTAATAATGAAACGCATACTGTCGCAAGAGATATAGCAATCCTATTTACAGCCATTCTTGCATGAGTAAGCCACAATTTAGTAGCCTGAGTGAGACCCGTAAAATCAGGAAATAACCACTCATGCCTGCGCCTTTGTCAGTTGATCTAC
>JAAUSV010000274.1 GCA_012032525.1 Leptolyngbyaceae cyanobacterium SL_7_1 | reverse complement strand
GCTCTTTGCGCTCTTCGGTGCGGTGTTCGCCGGAGATGGAAACGGCATTGCGAGACACTTGCACATCCAAATCCTTAGCATCCACACCGGGGATTTGAGCTTTGAGCATCAGGTTATCGCCTTCGTCGGACAATTCGATCGTGGGTGCCCAAGTGGGTTGAGCGTCGGTATCGGTCTGCATCAAGTCATCGAACATCCGATCGAACTGACGACGCAGGGATTCAACTTCGCGGAAGGGTTGCCAGTATCTAACCAACATATGAGTCTATCTCCTCGACAGTCTTTGTGTGGTGGATTGCGATTTGCATCGCGTTGCTTACATTCCTATAGTGCCGCAATTCCGCTGAGGGGTCAGGTCGGGGAAACCGATACAGGGATTGGGGTTTCCCGATCGAACTGATGTAAGATTAAAGGTGGCTTGTGCTGGTCAGTCCATCCAAAAATATTGGCATTACAATGGCGACTCTCCTTGAAAGAATCACAGTTAATCCTAAGCAGTGCGGCGGGCGTCCTTGCATTCGGGGTATGCGAATTCGAGTGTCTGATGTCTTAGATCTATTTGCAGCAGGATTAAGTGCTGAGCAGATTTTGGAGGAGATGCCAGACTTGGAAATGGATGATCTCAAGGCGGCTTTAACCTATGCAGCCCGTCGGTTAAATCATCCAGTGTTAGTAGCGTGAGCACTGTTTGGATTGATGCCCACTTGTCTCCTGCGATCGCAACTTGGCTAACCAATCAGTTTCAAGTAAAAGCGGTTGCTTTACGTGACATTGGGTTGAGAGACGCAGAAGATCCAGACATCTTTGCAGCCGCTAGAGAGCAAGCCGTTATTTTCGTAACCAAAGATAGTGATTTCGTTATTTCTGGAGGCACTCGCTTTTCTAGAAGCAGGTGAATCCTTAGTGGAAATCAGAGGAGACTAACCCACCTACAGCGCAGCAAAATTCACGATATGCTGGATGTTCGAGCGTTGGAGTCTATCCTATGTCTTGGTTTGTCAAGATCGAGAAAGGCATTGTCTGCAAATCTACCTTTGACCAATTCATTCCTGCCCACAAAGCCTATGTGCAAACCCTAATTGACAAAGGACACTGCGCCAAAACCGGATACTGGGCAGAACTGGGTGGTGGCATGTTGCTCTTCCAAGCCGCTAGTCTGGACGAAGCCAAGGCGATCGTCGCCCAAGATCCCCTGATTCAAAACAGTTGTGTCGCCTACGAACTGCACGAATGGAAAATCGTCGTCGAGTGATTTTAGCGATTAGCGATTAGCGAACAACCATTTCTTTATCCTTTCTCCCTCATTCTTCCGCCTTCATCCCCATCCTTCCTATGTCCGACACCAACGGTTACAAACTGATCAGCGACAACCGCCAAGCTCGTTTCCAGTATGAAATTCTGGAAACCTATGAGGCGGGGATTCAGTTGCAGGGAACGGAGGTGAAATCGATTCGCCAGGGCAAGGTAAATTTGCGGGATGGCTTTGCCCTGGTTCGCAACGAAGAAGTTTGGTTATATAACGTCCATGTTTCTCCCCACACCACCGCCAGCCAAATTTTTAACCACGAACCCCGGCGTCCCCGCAAGTTGCTGATGCACAGCGAGGAGATTCGCAAACTGATCGGCAAGGTGGAGCAAAAAGGCTTAACGCTGGTGCCGTTGAACCTGCACCTGAAAAAGGCTGGGTGAAGGTGACGATCGGTTTGGCGCGTGGTAAGAAACTGCACGACAAACGCGACGATCTCAAACAAAAACAGGAAAAGCGCGAGATCGATCGCGCCCTCAAAAATCGCTAGCCCCGAGCGGTTCCACTTTGCTAACAAAGCGATCGTTCCCCCCAATGGTCAATTCCAATGGAATCCCATCCCGACGTGCCTTCACCGCTTGTCGATAGACGGCATAGCTGGTGGGCAAGGTTTTCATCTGTCCGTTGTCTTCAAAGGTGATTTCGTAATCTACCCGTTTGATCAGTTGGGGTGTGCCGATCTTTTCCCGGCGTTCCTCTTGGCGTTCCTCCATCTGATCGACCGTGGGGCGGGGTGGCAAGGCGGGCCACCACAAGCCCTGATCGTCGGGTCCGGTGACGGCTCCATCGGGGCGATCGCCATTTTGGTTCACCAGTGACGTGGCAGAAAATTTCTCGTAGCGCACTCGCCGTTGTTCTGGATCAAGGGCATATTCCACCTGCCAGAAATAGAATACTTCTGCTATGGCGTCGTATTGCTGGGTGGTGATGGTGGAGCAGGCGCTGAGGGTAGTGACGACTAGGGGGGCGATCGCCAGTCGCAGTCCCAAGTTGACGAATTGATTCCAGCTAGGCATGGATGGGGGATGGAGATGGAGGAACATGTTTCAGTGTGCCACGGGCTAGTGCCGATTGAACCGCCTATCGATCGCCCCTGCATCACAATCGCGCAACCACAGACGAATCGCCTGGGCAGTGGCTCCCTCGCTGCTGTCGTAGGGCGGGGAGGACGGTTGCTGCGCAGGATAATCGCCAATGCTCGATTGCATTAGCGCCAAGCGCCAACCCTCGTCGGTTTCCGTCAAAAAGACGCGATGGTAGTGCTGTAGGCGGATGGTTTGGGTGCCGCTGTAACGCCGTTCTAGCATGGTGAAGAACACTTGCCGGGGGTCAGTGTTGATCGCCGGGGCGGGTTCTAGTGGACTCAAGGGTAGGGGGGGTGTAGTCGGGTTCCCCAGTCAAAATCATCATGCCGGGAGTATCGATCGACAAATTTGCCGTCAGTGCCCGTTGGATCACGCGATTGGTGTAGCTGGGCAAGTCTTCTAGCAGCAGGGGAACCAGCACTTCCAGTTGATCGGGACAGGACTCAGAGCGAGGCAAGCGATCGCCCGTTCCCGCCTCCACAGGCATTGCCAACCCCCCCACCAGCCCAATTCCTAACACTCCAACCCAGATCTGCTTTCCCATGCCTTTAGCGCCCACCCTCCACGGTGGCTAACTCATCACAAATCCGCTGAAAGGCAGCGGCGGGATCGGCAGCGGTGGTGATCGGGCGTCCAATCACCAGGTAATCTGCTCCCGCTTTCAAGGCGGCGGCGGGGGTGAGCGATCGCCGTTGATCCCCCGGTTCTGCCCACGCAGGACGGACTCCCGGACAAACCAGCAAAAATTTCTCGCCACACACCTGCCGTAACTGGCTGACCTCTTGCGGGGAACATACCGCCCCCGCCAAGCCACTCTCCTGTGCCATCAGTGCCATTTGTAGCGCATAGTCGGGTAGCTCTAGGGGAATTTTTAGCTCAAAGGCGATCGATCGCGCCGTTAAACTGGTCAACACTGTAATCGCAATTAAGTTCGGTGGGGGTTGTCCTGTGGCAGTTGCGCCCTCGATCGCCGCCGCCTGCGCCGCCTGCAATCCATCCTTTCCAGCTGCCGCGTGAACCGTCACCAACTCCACCCCATACGCCGCCGCCGATCGACAGGCTCCCGCCATGGTGTTGGGAATGTCATGGAATTTCAGATCCAAAAACACCCGCTTCTGCCGTTCTTTCAGTGTTCGGATAATCTCCGCCCCTGAGCCGACAAATAACTCCAGCCCTACCTTCCAGAAAGTCACTTCTGGTAAGCGATCGAGCCAGTCGATCGCCTCGGCGGAACTGGAAACATCGAGGGGAACAATGATGCGATCGGAGGACATAGGGCGGAAGGATGAAGAAAGGGGTTGTTGACTAATCGCTAATCACACGGGATGGGCATCTCTCTAATGCCTTGTGGGGTGGGCATCTTGCCCGCCTAATCCGGGCGGGCAAGATGCCCACCCCACAAGAAAATAGGTGCTTTAATAATTAATCCGTACATCATGCTAATCGCTAATCGCTTCCTACTCTACTAGGCGAACAAACCGATTCTTACCAACCTGGAGAACTTTACCCAGCAGATCCGCTGGAGTCTCTGCCATGAATTCGACCTGCTCGACTCGATCGCCATCCAACCGCACCGCTCCACCCTGGAGTTCGGCGGCTGTCCTTCGGCCACTGCTTTTGCACAAACCGCTGGCGGCGAGGATGTAGAACAGCTTGGCGGGAAATTGTACCTGAGCCAGGGAAAATTCTGGGACGGCTTCGGCGGAGGTAGTGCCGCCTTGGGTGAGACTGAGGGCGGCTTGTTGGGCGTTGAGGGCGCTGTCTTTGCCGTGGTATTGGCTGACGACTTCTAGGGCGAGGAGTTTTTGGCGATCGCGGGGATTTTCTGGCAACTGATCGAGGGGGAGCTTGGTCAAGAGTTCGACGTAGCGATCGACTACGGCATCCGGAGTTTTCTCTAGTTTGGAATACATGCTCAAGGCGTCTTCCTGCACCCCAATGTAATTGCCCAGGGACTTGGACATCTTTTGAATACCATCGGTTCCCACCAAAATCGGCATCAGTAAGCCAAACTGGAGGCGTTGTCCAAAGTGGCGTTGTAGGTCGCGCCCGATCGCCAGGTTAAACTTCTGGTCCGTGCCACCCAACTCCACATCCGATTCCAGAGCAACGGAGTCGTAGCCCTGCATTAGGGGGTAGAGAAATTCGTGCAGAAAAATCGGTGTTTGTTTCTCGTAACGCTCGGCAAACCCTTCTTTGGCGAGCATCTGCCCCACGGTTGTCGTCGCTAGCAGTTCTAAGATCTCTGCCAAGTTCAGTTTGGACAGCCATTCGGAGTTGTAGCGAATCTCCAACCGTCCGGGGGTGTCAAAATCGAGGATGGGACGCACCTGAGCCAGGTAGGTCTGGGCATTGGCAGCCACCTGTTCTGAGGTTAACTGCCTGCGGGCTTCTGACTTGCCCGTGGGGTCGCCGATCCGCGCTGTAAAGTCGCCAATCAGCAGGATGGCAGTGTGTCCGGCATCCTGAAATGCTCGCAATTTCCGCAGGACAACGCTATGCCCCAAGTGCACTTCAGTTCCCGTCGGGTCGATGCCAAATTTAATCCGCAGGGGCTTGGTTGACTGCAACAGGCGTTGTGACAAATTTTCATCAGGATCGCTGGAGTCGGGGTTGTGGGGAAAAATTTCGCTGGTTCCCCGATCGAGCCATTCTAGGGTGGAATGTGAAGTGTCTGATTGCACAGGTGCCATGACTAGCGGAGGTTCCAATAAATTCGCTACACTCTCTACAACAAAGCAGTTTTTAGCAGGATAGGCTGTTTAACCCTGAGTTTCCGTCATGGAAACTGCTGTGGTTGCGATCGCGCTCAACCAACCTACTATAATTGCAAATCGTTCCATATATGGCGCTTATGATTGACCTTTATAAATGAGGGGTGGTAGTTAGATGAAGATTTTAGACTACTCAGTAAATTGGCTAAGATTGACTGACGTAAACTGTCCTAAGCAGAAGGATTTCTTTTAACCAAATAGCTAAACTTCTGCTTAAAGTTGTTGCTAAACAGTTAATCGAGATCGATGGCATACGCTGTTTCTCGTTTGGTGCGATCGACCCCCGCTCTCTGTGTAACCCTGGCTGTGTCCTTTGCACTCTGCTAGAACCAATCACCCTATACATGGACTAGACCGATCGTGTTCTCCAATCTCGTTAAACGCAAATCCAAGCCCAAATCCTCCCGCCCTGAGAAAACGACCGCCCCCCCATCGCCCCAAGCGCAGTCGTCCTATGCCTATCCGGCGCAGAAATCCAATAACGAGTTTTATCCTGGCGTTTCAGTTTGTTCGATCGGTCAGTCAGGTGACGGTGGGGACGCTGCTGGGGGTGATGATGCTGACCAGTTCCGTTGTTGCCGGGGGCTTGGTTGGTCTAGCCATCAGTTTTCGCAACTTGCCCGATGTCCGCGTCGTGCGCAACTACACGCCTGCCGAAACCACCTACATCTACGACATCAACGGCACCCTGCTCCACAGCATCCACGACGAGGTCAACCGCGAAGTCGTTGACCTCAACGAAGTGTCGCCCCACATGAAGCGGGCAATCATTGCGATGGAGGACAGCTACTTCTATTCCCACCACGGCATCAACCCCACCAGTATTGCCCGTGCCCTACTTGCCAACTTAGAAGAAGGGCAAACGGTGGAGGGGGGATCGACCCTAACCATGCAGTTGATTAAGAATTTGTTCCTGACGCCGGAGCGATCGCTCAGTCGCAAATTGGCAGAAGCCGTGCTCTCTCTGCGGATCGAACAGATCTTCACCAAAGACCAGATTCTAGAGATGTACCTGAATCAGGTCTATTGGGGACACAATACCTACGGGGTGGAAACTGCCGCCCAGAGCTATTTCAACAAACGCTCCAAGGATCTGACTCTGGCGGAGTCGGCGATGATGGCGGGCTTGGTGCAAGCGCCGGAGGAATACAGTCCGTTTATTGACTACCAGGTGGCAAAGCGCCGTCAGTTTGTGGTGTTGCAGCGGATGCGGGAGCTAAACTGGATCAGCGCTGCCGAGGAAGCCGCTGCCCGTCAACAACCGCTGCAACTGGGCACGATTACCTCATTTCGCAGTAGCAGTGCGCCCTACGTCACCGAGGCGGTGGTGCAGGAATTGAGCGATCGCTTTGGACGAGACTCCATTCTCAAAGGGGGAATGCGGGTGCAAACCACGATCGACTTGAATATGCAACGGCTGGCGGAGGAAAGCGCTCGGCGGGGATATGAGCAAATCGCCGGTCGGGTGCGAGCTGATCAAATTGCCTTGGTGGCGATCGACCCGCGCACCCATTTTGTCAAGGCGATGGTGGGTGGCGTGGATTACAAAGCCAGCCAATACAACCGCGCTGTTCAGGCACTACGCCAACCGGGGTCAGCATTCAAACCCTTTGTCT